>NZ_WLUG01000094.1:0-116635 GCF_009706505.1 Providencia sp. wls1922
GGTTTCAATGCATTTCATCTGATTTGATAAAGGCTCAATGAATGCATTTGAGCCTTCGTGTTTCTTTTTACCTAAAGAGCATTTGCCATTCTAATTTCCTACCTAGCTATTCTTATATACCAGTCAATACATCCCTGAAATAATCACTATGGTCATCATATTTGAGTGTGAAATAGTACCTTAATGAAATACTGATTAGACCAGAATATATTTTATTCACATTGAATAATTCTCATTAGGTATAATAAATGAGACTGAGTTCTTATTTATTAGAAAAAATAGCGGATGGGGTTAAATTAGAATTAACCATTTTCTTTTTGATACATATAAATTTGGATTAAAACCGAAAAAAACTATTACGCTAAATTGTGGTAATTGGATAATTGAAGATAATAATACGCGTCAAAGATGTAACCAATTGCAAAAAAGTAATGTCCGATGTATGTGAAAGAAATGTTGTTAAGTATGAATCAATGACACATTATCTGTAACTGATTGATTTATATAGTATCAAAATAATCTTAATATGAGTAAATGTATCAAAAAATAACTGCCTATTGAACTTCTTGTTTTCGATAGGTGATGGCGACTTTACAGCTTTTAAGTGTAATTATAGTATTTGTGTGAACCAAAGCTCAAAAGGCAAAAAGATTTAATTAACGTATTCATAAATATATCGTGGTTTTACCTAAGTATATTTAACTATGTCTCGTATCTGAAATTTAAGCTTCTATTGTAATTAATAATTAATTACAGGAATTCTTATTATCTTTTTTCTTTAAATTACGACTTAATTGAGGATTTACCAAATGAAATTAAATAAAACTCTTATGGCTATCGCAGCAACGACATTAATTGGTTTTGGTGCAAACGCAGCACCAGTTAACCACGGTAATGGTAAAGTTACTTTCACTGGTAGCATCATCACTGCACCTTGTTCTATTGACCCATCTTCTATTGACCAAACTGTAGATTTAGGTCAAATCGCTGATGTGGTGTTAAAAAATGGTGGTACTTCAGACGGTCAATCTTCACCAGTTATGTTCGATATTAAATTAATTGACTGTACTGTAGAAACAGGTGATTCCGTGAATATTACATTTTCAGGCGCGGCCGCTACAAATGATCCTAAATCACTATTAGCTATTACAGGTACTGCTGCAGGTGCAGGTATCCAGATCGTAGATAGCAACAATGACCCAATCGTATTAAATGAAGTCACTAAATCTGAGCACAAACTGCAAGGAACAACTAATACCCTGCAATTTGCTGCATATGTGAAAGGTTTAGGTAGCCAAGGTAAACCAGAAGCTCCGGTTGATATTGTTGCAGGTGAATTCCAAGCGGTAACTGATTTCGTATTGTCGTATAACTAATTTAATGCATTAGTTATTAACGGTAAGCTGAAGTAATGAGACCAATCATTACTTCAGCTTAGAAAATTTATTAAAATTTAAGGACATCGTAATGAAAAAAGTTAATAATAAAATTATGTGTTCTGTGTTTTTAAATGTTAATAAAAAATAAAGTCATGAAAAAACTCATCACGGTATCTTTATTGCTGCTGAATCCATTAATTGCTCTCTCTGAAGAGGCTGTGGACTTCAATATTAATATATTGAACGCAGAAGATAGAGAAAATATTAATTTGGCAGTTTTTTCACAAGATCTTTATATTGTTCCTGGCATTTACCCCTTTAAACTAAGTATAAATAATGCGTATATACCTGAGCAGAAAATAACCGTTGTGAGTTATGAAGAAAAATCACAAGCGTGTTTAACGGATGAAATTGTCGAGAAATTTGACTTAAATTCGGAAGCTGAAAGTGTATTACAGTGGAATACTATTGATGGCTTAGAGTGTTTAGATATTGCTAGCTTAGAAGGAATGTCAGTAACACCTAATTTATCGACCGGAACATTAATTATTAATATTCCTAAAAGTTACCAGGAATATTCAGCCAACGACTGGGAATCAGCATCTCGTTGGGAAGATGGCATTAAAGGTATTATTTTTGACTATAATCTGACCTCACAATATAACCATAGTTTAGGTGATAACAAATCGAACAATACTTTTTTCCTTTCAGGATTAGGGGCGGTTGGCGCTAATTTTGATAGCTGGCGTTTACGGGGTTTTTGGCAAGGTTCATATAACCATGCACAAAATAGTCGAGTTGATGATACTCATGATATTAAATGGACGAATATTTATGCTTATCGAGCTATTCGCAGCTTAAAATCGAAATTAACTCTAGGTGAAGATTTTCTGCAAACAGATTTGTTTGATAGCTTCAAGTTTATTGGGATTTCATTACGTTCTGACGACAATATGTTACCGCCGAGCTTACGTTCATATGCACCAGAGGTGACGGGTTTTGCAGAAACGAACGCGGTAGTCAAAATTAGCCAAGATGGACGCGTTATTTATGAAAGCTTAGTTCCTGCGGGTCCATTTAGAATCCAAAATTTAAATAGCGGTATTTCAGGGACGTTACAAGTCAGAGTTGAAGAAAGTGATGGGCGTGTTTCAGAATTTGAAGTAGAAGCTGGAAACATTCCTTTTTTATCTCGTCCAGGTTCTGTGCGTTATAAAGTGAGCGCAGGTAGACCAACGGATATGGATCGCCATGTTATGGGGGATGCATTCGCACAAAGCGAGGTTTCATGGGGCGTTAGCAATGGTTGGTCAGTTTTTGGTGGCGCACTAAATAGTAGTCGATTTAACTCTTTTGCTGCTGGTGTTGGACGTGATTTGTTTCAATTTGGTGCAATCTCATTTTCATTTAATCATTCAATAGCAGCATTGACAGATGGACCGACCTTAAAAGGCAAAGCATTTAAAGTCGATTATTATAAAAGCTTCGAAGGAAGTAATAGTCAAATTCAATTGTCCGCATACCGTTTTATGGATCGTGAATTTATGACGATGAGTGACTTCCTTACTTATAATGACCAAAAAGATATTATGTATGCAGGACACAATAAAGGCTCTTATTCTGCATCACTAAGTAAAAACTTTACTGATTGGCGTTCATCCATAAATTTAAACTACACGCACCAAACCTATTGGAATCGCCCAAATAGTTATCGCTATAACATGACCTTTTCGAAATATTTTGATACCAGCAAGTTTCATAATATCGGTCTGTCTATCAACATGTTTAATAGCAAAATGCAGGGTTATCAAGATAACGGAGTTTATGTCAGCCTTTCAGTTCCATTAGCATCAGGAACTTATGTCAATTATTCAACGTATAATGGTAAGAACGATAATACGAATAAAGTGACAGTGAATGAGCGTCTTGAAAATAAAGATAACCTTTCACTTTCTATCGGTAATAATCGACATAGCGGAATATTTAGTAGCTATTATAGCCATAAAGGCAATATGAATGACTTTAATACCAGCTATAACTATATAAGTAATAACTCAATGTCATTATCTGCGAATGTCCAAGGCGGCATAACATTGACGGGGTACGGAATAGGAATGCATCCAGTCACATCAACAGGTGGAACACGAGTTTTTGTTGATACAAATGGCGTTAAAGATGTCCCTGTAAAATATAACGGCACACATTTACGCTCTAGTGGTTCTGGAAAAGTCGTTGTACCAGATATTAATAGCTACTATAAGACAGACGTCGTTGTTGATATTAATAAATTACCTAAGAATGTTGAGGTTGCGGATTCCGTAACACGAACCACACTCACTGAAGGGGCAATAGGTTATCGTAGTTTTGATGTTATTTCTGGGATCAAAATGATGGTGATGTTGAGATTACAAGATGGAAGTTACCCACCATTTGCTGCGGATATTAAAAATAATGCTGGCAAGACAACCGGTATTGTGGGTGACCAAGGTGAAGCTTACATCGGTGGAATAAGACCGGGTGAGGCAATGAAAGTATTATGGCAAGGTTCTGAATGTACGATTACATTCCCACAAAATATCGAAGAGCATAATATTTACGACAAACTGCTCTTACCATGTAATTAATAATAATCTTAAAAGAAGGCTAATGTTTATGATGAAAAAATTATCCGTATTATTACTTAGCTGCTTCGTGACTGCGAATGCTTATTCTGCAATTTCAATGGACAGAACGCGTATTATTTATAATGGCGATAGCAATTCAGTCTCATTAACGGTAAGTAATAAAAATAACCAACTGCCTTATTTGGCGCAAGGCTGGTTTCAAGATGAAAAAGGCGAAAAGCTAACCTCTTATTTTACGATTTTACCACCAATCCAAAGAATTAATGCGGGGCAAACAAGCCAATTGCGTATTGAAGCTTTACCAGACATAGTGAAATTGCCTCAAGATAGAGAAAGCCTGTTTTTCTTTAATTTAAGAGAAATTCCACCTACAAGTAAAAAATCTAACGTACTGCAAATTGCATTACAAACACGTGTGAAGTTGTTCTATCGTCCAGCTTCTTTAGCGGTTGATTCCACGCAAATGAAAAATGCGCCGTGGCAGAATAAATTAGTGCTAGTCAAAAAAGGCGGTGCTATTTATGCCAAAAACCCAACGGCTTACTACGTGGTATTAAACAACATTAGAAAAAGTGCCAACGCAGAGAAAGCAAAAAGTTTTGTTGCTGTAGACGTTGCGCCATTTGCTGAGCAAAAACTGTCAATTACCGCAGATCAATTAGGTTCATCGCCAGTGATTAATTACATCAATGACTACGGCGGTCAGGTTGATGTTCCGTTTGTCTGTTCTGCAACAGAGTGTCACGCTCAAGCGGCTAACTAATCCCATAAGCAAATGAGAGAAATGGATAAATCGAATGTTTAAATTTAAGAACCTGTTTTGTCTTAGTTTACTGTTTTTTTTATCTGTGACTGCATTTGCGGATGGGAAGTTTGTGACAGTCAGAGTGAATGTTTTATCTGGCGGATGTGTATTGAATGATAACGAAGATATCTATGTGGATTTTGGCGATGACATCGTTATTGGGCAAATTGAGTCAGGTAAATACACAGAGGAAATTCCTTATAGTTTAAGTTGTGATTCGCGATTTGATGAGCTGTATATTGCTTTTGAAGGCGTTAAAGGGGAAACCTCAAACAGCCTGAAAGTCGCGGATACACCGGGTTTGAATATCAAACTGTATATTGATAACAAGCCTATGGATATCGGTTCTCAATATGAGATTGATAATATCCAATCTTTACCTTCTTTAACCGCAGAACTGGCACTGGCTAATGGGATAAGACCTGTTGGAGGTGAGTTTTCTACTGCTGCAACACTAACTGTAGGATATCATTAAGGTATTATCTTATGAAAAAGCTCTTGTTATCATTCGTTTTATTTCTGGCATACACAAGTGTGGCACAGGCTGTCAAAGTGAGCTTTAGAGGAAATTTGATAGAGGGAACGCCATGTGTCATCAATAATAATCGCCCGATTGAGGTGGATTTTGGTGATGACTTGGTGGTTTCGTTAGTGCCGACCAAAGATGGTACAAAATATATAGAAGATATCGATTTTGAATGGGAATGCGACAATATCTCATCTGGAATGGATGTGATTTTCAGTTTTGAAGGCAAACGTTCTTACTTTGATAATGATTTATTAGCAATTAATGAACAAAGAGATATTGCACTGCAAATTTATTATGATTCAGACACATTGAAAGTGAACGATACGTTTGTATACACCTATGAATCTGACTATAAAAAACCTGATCTGAAGGCGGCATTAGTAAAAAGTAGCTCAAGTTCTGCTCGTGTCGAGCCGGGCGAGTTTACCGCTAGCGCGACATTAACGGTTGCTTATCCATGAAGATAATCTTCTTTACTCTATTACTTTATTTCTCCGGGAATGCGTTCGCGGATGAGGTGAATTTTTCTGGAGTATTGAGACACGCCATTCCTTGTATCGTCAATGGCGGCGAGGAGCTGGTGGTGCCATTTCATGAGATCAATGATAAAGACCTTTATCGTCAAAGAGATATCTCTGAAGTCTTTGAAATTACACTCTCTGAGTGCGAGTTTTTACCTGATTTTTCATTTTCGATGTCATTTACGGGAATCAGTAACCCGAAAATTAAAGGTTCGCTGCGAATTGATGGTGACCCCGGTGATCTGGGCTATGCCATCGTGTTGAGTAGCGATAATGGCAATGTGGATATTAATAGCCAATACCCTATTGTTGGAATGAACGGCAGTAAATTCCCTAGCGTGATCCCGCTGAAAGCTTCCATTTTGGGGGAAGAAGACGCAATCAAAAATAAAAGTATTAAACTCGGGGATTTTAGCGCCACCACCACTTTTAATATCTATTACGAATAACTCGGTTGTTAAGGATATTATGAAAAAACTTATTCTTATCTGTTTGTTAGCGATATCGTCTTTTCAATTTGCTCGGGCTGAATTTGCAGCGCAAGGTGAGCTTGTTACTGACCATGGCGCATGGATGGACACACGATATATTTTACGCGGGGACTTACAACACGATAATCGCCCGATGGCTGTGCAAACGACAGGCAGTTGTCCTTGTGATATAGAGTTAGGATCTTGGGGAACCTATGCAGATGGTGGGTATGGTGCGGGTACCTCACACATTGTTAACTTTGATACTCACTCAGTGAGATTAAGAGAGCGAAGTTCATGGGACGAAAGCCCCGTTACGTTCAGTGAAGTGGCTAGAGCATTAGAAAAAGATAACGTTTTAAATAGGCAAATTCCGGGACGTTGGCAGTTTTATCCGAGAAGGCCTGGAGTTGGATACTGCTTCAATTTAGGTATTTTGTATCGACAAAAAATGCAGCGTGAGCAAACCGCAGATAACCCAATAATTCTCTGTTCACCGTTAGACCCTGCTATTACTAACTGTGATATTGAAGGTCCAGACTACATTGACCACGGCACATTATCCAATAGCTCGATGAATGGTCATACTGTGAGAGAAAACTTTACGATCAGCTGCACAAATCCAACGGATGTTAAAATTTCTGCTGTCGCCGGGTTAGATAACGATAACTTTATTTTTATGGCGGATGGGCTAGAGTCTGAAATTAAAGTCAATGGTGCGCCATCAACCATACTTTCGGTAGATTCATTTGTGAAACAAACTTTTGATGTTTCCAGCACATTAAGAAAAACCAAAGATCTTGCTCCGGATGAATATTCAGGTATTTTCCTGTTATCAGTTGAGCTCCCTTAGTATTCAAGCATAAAAGACAATGGCAGGGTTTTGGTCAATACATCGAGACTGAAACCCTGCCATTTTATCTATCAATGGTAATAAAACGAATTGCACCCAAGAAAACACGATTGATTGATGAAGTTTGACTATTCCATCCTGTAAACCCGATAAATTGTTCTCCCGATGGGATTTGGTAGACATAAGTTTGTGGATTAGTGCAGGTATTATGTGCTTCTCCAATCACCTGGTTACTTGTGGGCTTGTAGAAGGTTAATTGACCGATGACCAGTACGCCTTGGAAGCGGCACACAATAACATCAATTTTTGTCACCGAATCTGTGTTAGTTATGGTCGTGGCCGTTCCTCCCGTTCCACCGGAATTTCCGATAGAATCCACGACCCAATCCCCTTGACCCGTTAACGTATATCCAGGAGGCTCTATCAAGTATTCAGAGGCTGAATTGGGTTTGCTGGTGGAATCACCATATATTGGTGACATGTTCAATTCACTGACGGTCAATTTTGCGGGTATGACGGTGACAGGGACACCTTTATAACCTGTACCAGTACTGCTAACGCTAATATCGACGATCCCTTTCTGTAGACCTTGAATTTCCCCCGGAGATATTGGTCTCGCCACACTGGTATTACTGGATATCCAATTGACTTGGTTAGCATTTAATTGAATTTCACTTTCTACACCATCGCTGGATTTAACGAATAATTGATAATCATATAGGGCGGTCACTCCTATTTTATGATCTAAATTGCTTAACCTGAATATATAGGTATACACGCTAATTGTTGGTGACTGGGCAGTATAAGTTGAATACAGCACTGTTGCGGTGATCTGGTAATCACCAACAGTGGAAGAGGTGACAACCGCCGTATATTGACCAGGAAGGGTTTCTGTCACATTGCTTATCTTAAGTTCGTTATTATTGGCGGTAAATTTCACATCATTTTTAACCCCTGTAATCGGTTGATTATTCTTATCGAGCATAGTGAGCGTGATTGTGGCTCTTCCATCCTCTGTTGCACCCGATGAATTGACGATACGTGTTTTATCTAGCGTGAGAGTTGATTTGCTCGGGTCAATAGCACTGGTAAATGTGACGGTGACATCTTGGGTACTATTATTAATCGACAGGGCAATGACGCTGGGTCCCGGCAGATTACTGGTCAAGGAAATAATGGTTTCACCATTAATATCGGTTTCTGGAATTGGACCAATGCCAATATGGGGATCCGCAGTCACAGTGACTCTTTGACCTTTTATAGGGTTATTATTGGCATCGATGATTTTGACTTTTATTTGATTAATTTCGATTTTATCGGCTTTAGCATCATTTTTGACGACAGTAATCGCACTTTTATCTAATTGGGCTGTACTGGTATCTGCAATAAAATCAACTGAAACAGATTGTGAGCTTCCGTTTAGCTCTGCCGTTATTTTGTATTGCTTAGCTTCAGTGCTTGTGATGGAGAATTCAGTTTCCCCCGCAGTATTCGTTGGTGAAACAGTACCTACAATCACGCCAGTATCGGTACTCACTGTAATGATTTGGTCTGCAAGTGGATTACCATTTTTATCCGTCACGATAACCTTGACGCGATCGGTATCAACACCATTGGCTTTAGCATTATTTTTGGTGATTACCATGTCATTTTTATCAATTTTCGCAGAGTTGTTATCCCCAACAAATGTCACGTTTAGGGATTGGGTACTGCCATTAATTTCAGCGGTTACTCGATATTGAGCCGCTTTGAGGCTCGTGAGCGTAAATTCTGTTTCTCCCTGACTATTGGTTGGCGAGATTGCGCTGATAATTGCACCATTTTCTGCTGTCACTGTAATTACTTGATTTGGAAGCGGGTTGTTATGGGCATCCGTAACGATAACTTTAATTTTATTCGTATCAACACCATTAGCCGTCGCGTTATCCTTCACCAAAATCATATTGGCACTATCAATTTGAGCCGTGCTCTTATCGGGCATAAACATCACGTTGACGGTATGGTGACTGCCATTAAATGTTATTGTGATTTCACTATTACCCGCATTAAAACTGGTTAAAGAGAAAATCGTATCGCCATTTGCATCGGTAGGGGTAATGTTACCCACTGTTGCGCCATTATTTGCTGATACACTAATCAATTGATTTTCTAGTGAATTTCCAAATTTATCCGTGATGTGTACAGAAATTCGGTTAGTGGCTTTGTTATTGGCGACGGCATTATCTTCAATAACGACAATATCAGATGATATGATTTGGGCGGTGGAACTGTCAGCGATAAATTGGAGAGGCTTGCTGGATTGATAACCATCTTCTAATTTAGCAATCAATAATCCTTGTTGGGCTTTTTGCCCCCAAATATTGATAATAATCTGTCCGTTACTGTCCGTTGGTAATGTGAGCGGAGAAGCACTGGAAATATTATTGCCAGATAAAGTAAATGCGGATAATGGCGAGAAACCTGATAACGTAAATTCGACATTGGTATTTGAGAGCGCTTTTCCGGCAGCATCGGTGACTGTCACGGTTGCTTCATAGTTATCTGAATCATTGGCTGTCACAGAGCCTTGAGGAACGACGGTAAAAATAGAAATCATTCCTGACATCGGTTTTACATTTAAACGGGTTGTCGCCGTATTCGATTTATTCCCATTATTATCGATTGCAATAGCCGTTACCGTATAGGTTTTAGGGTTGTTTTGAATGGGAGGTAAAACAATTTTGATACTGTTTACGGAGGTTTTAATAAAGCTTCCTCCATCAGCAATCAGTTCAGGGGCTGACCATTGAATGTCTTTGACGCCATATTTAGACTTTATAATTGTTGCGGTTAGATTGATCTGTTGCTTTGATTGCACCTCTAATTCATTAGGTAATGAAATGGTGAGCAATTCTTGTTTCTTATATTGCATGACGATGTCGTAGTTTCGGTCGACAAAGTCGTAACGTAATCCTGTAAGAGAACGCATACTTTTGACTGAGTCAGCAGATAATTGGCGATTCAGTGGAAGATCAAACCGATAATTAATCTGGAGCATCGCAGATGTATCGCTGGAGCTGCCTACGGACTGGTTTAATTTCATCGTTACAAGCGGTATTGGTGTATAAGAAACGCCAACACTATAAAGGCTTGGGTTATTTTTTAAGTCTCTTAAATATGAACCATTGTTAATATTTACATTCTTTCCATAATAATGCTCGTATTTTAAATTTGCCCCAAATTGAGGATAGTCTGGAAGAAACCCTTCGAATCGAACATCAAAACCATTAGCTGGACGCTCATCAAAATCACGCCAATTATCTAATTTAGAACCATGCCAATCACTCAAGCGAAAATA
Source organism: Providencia sp. wls1922 (assembly GCF_009706505.1). NCBI lineage: Bacteria > Pseudomonadati > Pseudomonadota > Gammaproteobacteria > Enterobacterales > Morganellaceae > Providencia > Providencia sp. wls1922. The sequence goes on from NZ_WLUG01000094.1 coordinate 10,519, forward strand.
ACCATTGCTTGATAGTTTAATAAAATCAGCGGATGCTTCAGCGCCTAAACCTAAGCGTCTATTTGAAGATGTTGAATCATAAAACGAGTTAACTCCCCACATCCAATCATTATTAAGCTGACGATAACCGAATCCCATATTCGTTGTTGTACGATCTTCATTAATTTGTAATCCCAATTGGGTGAAGACAATATGGCTATCTTTATCATATAAGGGATAGAGGATAGCGGCATTACCGCTTTTATCCGTGTTAAATTGAATGCGGGCATAAGCAACCTGATTAAACCAATTATTAATATCACGGTTAATCTTCTGCATTAATGTATTTTCTAACATATTTCTAGCAGTATTGGTGCTATTTTCACTACTCAGGATTGTACCTAACTTGCTTCCTTTTTCAGCAATAAATTTCTGATTGTTATCTTGTTTATTTATTGACTCTGTTGGCAGTTCAGGAAGGTCATTAATAGATTGCTCTGATGTGTTTTCTAATATAAGCCAATGTTCTTGTTTGTTTTCATTAGCATTACCAATAGGAAAAAAACTCCAAAAAATAAAAAAAGATATTTGAAGTAAAATTAATGATGTGAATTTTTTATTCATTGTATTCATTTTCATTGTCTATGCTTACATTAATGATAATCAAATATTGATATTATTTATCTGTCTGGGTTGATTTCGTTTTTTTTAAAATTTATTTTTGATTTTTAATTATAGGGTACATTTATTTTTATTGGTGGAATAATGATTAATTTATTTTCGTCTTTTAATTGATTATTTGAAAATGAATGAAACGTTATTTTTAAAATAAAGTTTCGAACTCATATGCCATAAGAAAACTTAAAAACGCTTTATTTTTTGATCTGAACTCAGGTTATTTATACGTAGAAGCGCGAGAATAGCATCTCAGTCACCAGAGGGCATTAGAGTGAAAAACGGCATACAGTTACGTATCAAAGGAAAGGTTCAAGGGGTTGGATTCCGACCTTATGTCTGGCAACTTGCCCATCAATGTGCCTTGAATGGTGACGTCTGTAATGATGGCGAAGGTGTGCTGGTACGCCTGCTAGAGACTGCGGATATCCCTTTATTTACTCAGCTTTTATATCAACACTGCCCGCCGCTTGCACATATTGAATCTATTCAATCCCAACCTTTTCAATGGGATGAGTTGCCAGAAAAATTCACGATTCGTCATAGTGGTGCAGGACGAATGGATACTCAGGTTATCCCCGATGCAGCAACCTGCAAAGCCTGCCGTGACGAGCTGTTTGACCCTGCGAATCGTCGCTATCATTACCCGTTTGCAAACTGCACCCATTGCGGTCCTCGTTTTACTATTATTCGTCAAATGCCCTATGACCGACCAAATACCTCAATGGCGGCATTTCCTTTATGCCCTGAATGTCAGCAAGAATATGAAAACCCAGCAGACAGACGTTTTCATGCTCAGCCAAATGCTTGTGCAACCTGTGGTCCTGAAATCCAGCTGTGTGACAAAAATGGCAAGGTTCTAGCGGTTCACCATCAAGCCTTAGAACAAACGGCGACGGACTTATTGAATGGCAAAATTGCAGCAATTAAAGGGCTTGGCGGTTTTCACCTTGCGTGTGATGCCACTAATTTCCATGTGGTTGAACAATTGCGTCAACGTAAACACCGTCCCAGCAAACCTCTGGCGGTAATGATCCCATCTCTCAACTGGCTAAAAGACCAAGGAGTTGATGTCACTGAAGGTTTACGTGCATTACTTGAAAGTGCGGCGGCACCGATTGTCCTTATTCACGCATGGGAGAATAGCGTATTAAGCGAAAATATCGCACCACATTTGCGGGAAGTGGGGGTAATGCTACCTTCCAACCCGCTGCAACATTTGCTGATGGCGCAGGTGAATAGACCATTAGTGATGACCTCAGGAAATGCATCGGGCAAACCTCCGGTACTGACGGAGCAAACGGCTTTCACGGATTTAGCAAATATTGCAGACATTTGGCTGATGCATAATCGTGATATTGTGCAACGGGCGGATGACTCTTTAGTGCGTTACCATGCCGGAAAAGCGGAAATGTTACGCCGAGCCCGAGGTTATGTACCGGATGCTATTGACCTTCCAGCGGGCTTTGAAAACTCACCATCTATTTTGGCGCTAGGTGCGGATTTAAAAAATACCTTTTGTTTGCTTAGAGATAAAAGTGCGGTGATGAGCCAGCATTTAGGTGATTTGGACGATATCGATATTTATCAACAATATCAGCAATCTATTGCACTATTTGAGTCGATTTATCGATTTAAACCTGAATACCTAGTAGGGGATATGCACCCCAATTATGTTAGTCATCGTTACGGTAATACCTTAAGTGACCAGTTGAATATCCCGATGATGCACGTTCAGCATCATCATGCTCATATTGCGGCGGTGATGGCGGAATATGGAATTCCGTTAGGTAATGAAAAAGTAATTGGTTTGGCGCTGGATGGTCTCGGTTTTGGTGATGATAACCGGCTGTGGGGTGGTGAGTGCTTACTTGTCGATTATGCCTCTAGCCAGCACCTTGGTGGATTACCGCCAGTTGCCATGCCTGGGGGGGATCTAGCATCTCGCCAACCATGGCGTAACTTATTGGCCCATCTAGAAAAATTTGTGCCTGATTGGCAAACAAAGCCCATTGCTTCGGCGCTCGCTCCTTTTGCTTATCCACTATTACAAAAAGCGATTGCTAGAAAGCTTAACTGCCCAACCGCTTCATCGGCAGGACGATTATTTGATGCTATCGCAGCGGCATTAGGGATTTGTCCTCAGCAAACTAGTTGGGAAGGCGAGGGGGCTTGTCAGTTAGAAGCGCTAGCATTGCAAAGCTCAGTTCAGCAGCATCCTGTCACAATGCCGGTGGTGGATAATCAATTGGATTTAACCACCTTTTGGCATGAATGGTTGGCTTATGATGCGCCGAGAGCGGAACGAGCCCATGCTTTTCATCAAGCCTTGGCGCAAGGATTTGCGGATTTAGCGCTGCAACAAGCGAAACGGTATAGCATTCAACAAGTGGTGCTGTCTGGTGGCGTTCTGCATAACCAATTATTACGTCATTTGCTAATAGAGAATCTACAGCCTCTTGAGGTATTACATGCTCGTCAATTACCGATGGGAGATGGTGGACTTGCATTGGGGCAAGTTGCGATCGCTGCCGCAATATTGAAAAAAAATAACTGAGAATAATAGTCAGGCTTTATTTGTTTTTATTAGACATATATTAATAAATAAATTTAGCTTTATTTATTTTTGATATTCATTCGTATTTAATTTAATTGATATTAATTCTTATTTGTTTTTACCACAATAGTCATTATTGAAATAAGACGTTACTCGAAATTCGGTTAATTATACTTATCTATAAGACCTAATGGATGGGTTTTTATTTTAACATCATGATATAACAAACTTTTGTTATCTTTTTTTAACATTTTATCTCCTATTTTTTTAAACAAATTGAAATCAGTATGAAAAGTTAAATAATCTTTTAACTTGTCGCTGAATCGATTTTTCTATCATAAATTTAAAAAAGACCAAATTTCTTATTGGCTCTTGATGAAGATCAAGTGATTAAAAAGCGGTAGGACTAGGATCTCATTTATATTTACACATCAGGTAATTCTAATAAGGCCTCAGCTTATTAGGTGTAATTGGTGAAGCGATTTTGAATACAAATAATACCTAAATTCCTATGCATATTTCTAATATGTGGCGGATTTTATTTATTTTTTGAATGCAAAATCGTAAAGAAAAATAGCCTAATAAATAGGCTCTAAGCCACTCATAATAGGAAATAGAAATGGCAGGAGATAACTCTATTCTTTCTCCCCATGGCATTAATCGCCGTGACTTTATGAAGTTGTGTACAGCGCTTGCTGCGACAATGGGGTTAAGTGGAAAAGCCGCCGCTCAAATGGCTGATGCGGTGAGTGATCCAGAACGTCCACCCGTCATTTGGATTGGTGCTCAAGAGTGTACAGGATGCACAGAATCGTTGCTGTGTGCGACTCACCCAACCCTCGAAAATTTAATTCTCGATACCATTTCTCTCGAATATCACGAAGTTCTCTCTGCGGCTTTTGGTGAGCAGGTTGAAGAGAACAAGCACAATGCTATTGAAAAATATAAAGGTAAGTATGTTTTAGTGGTCGATGGTTCGATTCCACTGAAAGATGATGGCATTTACTGCATGGTGGCAGGAAAACCTATCGTTGAGCATATCCGCATGGCAGCTGAAGGCGCGGCTGCGATTATTGCTATCGGTTCTTGCGCTTCTTGGGGCGGGGTTGCGGCAGCTGGGGATAACCCAACAGGCGCGGTTGGCTTAAATGAAGTTATCAAAGATAAAACCGTTATCAACATTCCGGGTTGCCCGCCAAACCCACATAACTTCTTAGCAACAGTTGCCCACCTGATCACCTATAACCGTCCACCAGCGTTGGATAGCAAAAATCGTCCAATGTTCGCGTACGGTCGATTAATTCATGAACACTGTGAACGCCGTCCACACTTTGATGCGGGGCGCTTCGCAAAAGAGTTCGGCGATGCTGGTCACCGTGAAGGTTGGTGTTTATACCATTTAGGCTGTAAAGGGCCAGAAACTTACGGCAACTGTTCAACCCTACAATTTTGCGACGTTGGCGGCGTGTGGCCAGTGGCAATCGGGCATCCATGCTACGGCTGTAACGAAGAAAATGTGGGCTTCCACAAAGGTATCCACCAATTAGCGAATGTGGAAAACCAAACACCACGTTCCGAAAAACCGGATTTGAATAACAAAGAAGGTGGACAAGTTTCTGCAACTGCCGTGGGCTTAATCGGTGGTGTAGTCGGTCTGGTGGCAGGTGTCAGTGTGATGGCTGTACGTGAGTTAGGGCGTCAAAAACGTCAAAATGATACCAACTCACGGGGAGAATAACCGTGGATAGACGAAATTTCCTTAAGCTCTCAGCTGGGGGAGCGCTGCTTGCAAGCACCACTTCGCCGAGCTTGGCGGGAGCGGAAAATAGGCCGCCAATTCCAAATGCGTTGGGCATGTTGTATGACTCGACACTCTGTGTTGGGTGCCAGGCGTGCGTCACCAAGTGTCAGGATATTAACCATCCTGAGCGCAACCCTGTTGGTCCTCAAACATGGTCAAACAATGACAAACTGACGCCATACACCAACAACGTGATTCAAGTGTGGAGCGATGGCTCAGGCTTGCATAAAGATCAGGAAAAAGATGGCTACGCCTACATTAAAAAACAGTGTATGCACTGCGTTGATCCTAACTGCGTCTCTGTTTGCCCTGTTTCTGCGCTCACCAAAGATCCGAAAACAGGCATCGTGCATTACGACCCTGATATCTGTACGGGTTGCCGTTATTGCATGGTGGGTTGTCCATTCAACATCCCTAAATATGCTTATGACGACAAATTTGGTGCCATCCATAAATGTGAACTGTGTAACCAAAAAGGCGTAGAACGCTTAGATAAAGGCGGTTTACCTGGTTGTGTTGAAGTGTGCCCAACAGGTGCGGTGATTTTTGGTACCCGTGAAGAGCTTCTCGCCGAAGCGAAAAAACGTTTATCGCTGAAAGCGGGTGAAGAGTATGGCTTCCCTCGCCAAACTGTCCATCACAATGACCCGAACGTGATGCCAGCACCGAAATACCAACAGCATATTTACGGTGAATTGGAAGGCGGTGGTACTCAGGTCATGGTGCTTTCTGGTGTGCCATATCAAAATCTGGGACTGCCAGAGCTAGATGAACTGGCAACCGGTGCACGCTCTGAAAATGTTCAGCACACCTTGTATAAAGGCATGGTTCTGCCTCTCGCGGCATTAGCGGGACTGAGTTTCTTAGTGTATCGCAATACCAAGAATCATGATTCTCATGACGACAAGTCTCATGGCAATAAAACGCATGACGACCAAAATCATGACGACCAAAATCCTAAGGACAAGGGGGACGACTCTAATGGCAACGCATGATAAAGAACAGCCGCTAGGTGGGCGTTTAGTCAGTTGGCCAGTGATTGTCTTCGGACCGTTTGTCATCCTGTGCCTGATTTTGATTGTAAAACGTTTGGTGTTTGGTCTGGGTTCAGTCTCTGACCTGAACGGCGGATACCCATGGGGGATCTGGATTGCCTTCGACTTACTGATTGGTACCGGTTTTGCCTGTGGTGGATGGGCGTTAGCGTGGGCAGTGTATGTCTTTAACCGCGGTGAATATCACCCGTTAGTACGTCCTGCACTGTTGGCGAGTCTATTTGGTTACTCTCTCGGTGGTTTATCTATCACCATCGACGTGGGTCGCTACTGGAACCTGCCTTATTTCTATATTCCAGGGTACTTTAATACCAACTCTGTGCTGTTTGAAACCGCAGTGTGTATGACTATCTACATCGGTGTCATGGCGCTGGAGTTTGCCCCTGCAATTTGTGAACGCTTTAATTGGAAAGTGTCATTAAAACGCCTGAATAAAGTGATGTTTTTCATCATCGCATTGGGCGCGTTACTGCCAATGATGCACCAATCTTCTATGGGTTCACTGATGATTGCCGCAGGGCACAAGGTTCATCCGATTTGGCAAAGCTATGAAATGTTGCCGTTATTATCGCTACTGACCGCCTTTATTATGGGTTTCTCCATTGTGATTTTTGAAGGCTCTTTATTGCAGTCAGCGTTAAAAGGGCAAGGGGCTGATGAACGACCTCTGTTTGTTAAGTTAACCAATATCCTTCAAGTGTTCTTAGTGCTGTTTTTGGTTTGTCGTTTCGGTGAACTGATTTACCGCGGCAAGATGCACTATGTGATGGCGATGGATTTCTACGCCATGATGTTCTGGATTGAGACTGCATTAATGGTGATCCCGCTGATTATCTTCCGTATGCCATCCCTGCGTACTGACTCAAGATGGTTATATATCAGTGGATTAAGCATGTTACTGGGTTCTGCGCTATGGCGTATGAGCTACTCACTGATCGCCTTCAATCCTGGCGGTGGATATGACTATTTCCCAACCGCAGAAGAGATATTAATTTCCATCGGTTTTGTGGCCATCGAGGTGTGCGCATACATCTTGTTAGTTCGCCTATTACCGATTATTCCAGCAATAAAAAAATCTAATTCAAGTCCTTCTCAGGCCCGAGGTAAAGCATGAGCCAACGTATAACTATCGACCCGGTAACTCGTATCGAAGGTCACTTACGCATTGATTGCGAAATCGAAGATGGAAAAGTCACTAAAGCGTGGGCATCCGGCACCATGTGGCGTGGTATGGAAGAGATTGTAAAAGGGAAAGATGCCCGCGATGCATGGATGATCATGCAGCGTATTTGTGGGGTTTGTACCACAGTTCACGGAATTATTTCTGTGCGTACGATTGAAAGCGCACTGAATCTTGAAGTGCCTGTTAACGCGCAATATATCCGTAATATGATTTTGGCGGCGCATACTATCCAAGACCATATTGTGCATTTTTATCAGTTATCTGCGCTGGACTGGGTAGACATTACTTCTGCATTAAAAGCTGACCCAACCAAAGCGGCGAATATGCTTAAAGGGGTCTCTACATGGTCGTTAAACAGCCCTGAAGAGTTCACCCGTGTTCAAAACAAAATCAAAGATTTAGTCGCCAGCGGTCAGTTAGGTATTTTCGCTAACGGCTATTGGGGTCACCCTGCGATGAAATTGTCGCCAGAAGTGAACTTAATTGCGGTGGCTCACTACCTGCAAGCGCTGGAATGTCAGCGTGATGCCAACCGTATCGTGGCACTGCTGGGCGGTAAAACACCGCATATTCAAAACTTAGCGGTGGGCGGTGTTGCTAACCCAATCAACCTTGATGGTCTTGGTGTACTTAACCTTGAGCGCTTAATGTACGTGAAATCCTTTATTGACCGTTTAGGGGATTTTATCGAGCAAGTGTACAAAATCGACGCGGCAGTGATCGCATCGGGTTATCCAGAATGGTTAGAAATGGGTAAAGGTGCCAAACATTATATGTGTGTACCTGAAATGCCAATGGACAACAAAAATGGCAGCTTCTTGTTACCGGGTGGTTATCTGGAAAATGGGGATTTCAGTACTTATCGCCCAATCACTAGCCACACTGATGAATACCTGATTAACGGTATTAAAGAGAGCAGCAAGCACGCATGGTACAAAGATAACGAGCCGCAAGCCCCTTGGGAAGGCACCACTATTCCTGATTACACTGGCTGGGAAGATGACGGTAAATACTCTTGGGTTAAAGCACCAACCTTCTACGACAAAACCGTGGAAGTGGGTCCATTGGCTGACTTGCTGTGCAAACTGGCAGCGAAACATGAGCCAACTGAAAAACACTTTAACGATGTCGTCGGTTTATACCAAACCTTAACAGGCAACACGATCACTAAAGACCAGCTCGAATCAACATTAGGTCGCATTATTGGTCGTACAGTTCGTTGCTGCGTATTAAACGAAACCTTATCTATTCAATGGCAAGCTCTGGTGGATAATATCGGTAAAGGCGATCACACCACCTTTATCAAACCAAACTTCCCACAAGATACGGTGATCAAAGGGGTTGGTTTTGGTGAAGTGCCTCGTGGTCTGTTATCCCACTGGGTGGTGGTAAAAGACGGTAAAATTGAAAACTATCAAGCGGTTGTTCCATCTACATGGAACTCGGGTCCACGTAATTTCAATGATGAACCAGGTCCTTATGAGCAGGCGCTAGTCGGAACTACGGTGGCTGACCCATCTAAACCATTGGAAGTCGTCAGAACGATCCACTCCTTCGACCCATGCATGTCTTGTGCGGTGCATATCGTCGATACAGAAGGCTCCGAAGTGACCAAGGTGAAGGTGCTGTAATGCGTATATTAGTCTTAGGTGTTGGCAATATTTTGCTGAGTGATGAAGGCATCGGTGTGCGCATTGTTGAAGCACTCGAAGAGCGTTATCACTTACCAGAATGTGTTGAGGTATTGGATGGTGGAACGGCAGGCATGGAGCTGATTGGCGCTATGGCGGATCGTGACCATTTGATTATTGCGGATGTGGTGCTGTCGAGTCAGCAGCCCGGTAGCATTTTGGTACTGCGCGATGCTGAAGTACCCGCGCTGTTTACCCGTAAAATCTCACCCCATCAGTTAGGGCTTTCCGATGTGTTATCGGCGCTGCACCTAACCGATGAATTTCCGAAGCGTCTGACACTGGTGGGGATTGTGCCTGAGTCGTTAGAACCAGCAATTGGTTTAACAGAAACGGGGCAAGCCGCATTAGAGCCTGCATTGCAAAAAGTGATTGAAGTGCTACGCAGTGAAGGGTTAGAGATTATCGCAAAAGAAGAGAGTCTCCATGCCTAGTGAATCCATGCCAAAAGAAATCCAAGGTTACTCTCAAAACCCGCAGCCTCTGGTTCAGGCTGCTTTTGAACGAGTCGCTCAGCAATCGATGCATGATTTGTCCTTCTTGCATCCGACAATGGGCATCTATGCCAGTGCATTTTCGTTATTTGAAAATCAATGGGTAGGGGCGGTTATCACCCCTTGGATGTTGAGTGCGATCATCCTGCCGGGTCCTGACCAATATTGGGAGCATCGTGTTGTTGGGGAGAAACTTGGTTTGATTCTCCCTTACGGCGAAATGACATACACCGTTGGGGAACTGGAAGGGCTAACTCAATATTTGGCGTGTTCATTAATGTCGCCATTAGACAGAAAGCTAACTGCAACGCAGGGTGAACATCTGGCTGATGACTGCGCGCGGATGTTGCTCTCTTTACCTGTGACGGATCCTAATGTCCCTAAATCGCCGGAACGTCGCGCTGTGTTCGCTCGTTATCTGGGAGACCAATAATGCATGAAGTCTCTTTATGCCAAAGTGCTGTTGAGATCATTGAACAGCAAGCTAGACAGCATCAGGTGAAAAAGGTGACCGGCGTTTGGTTGGAAATTGGCGCGCTCTCTTGTATTGAAGAGAGTGCCCTTCGTTTTTGTTTTGATATCGCGTGCCGCGGAACCGTGGCACACGGTAGTCAATTGCACATCCTGTATCGTCCTGCTCAAGCATGGTGTTGGGATTGTAGTGAAAGTGTTGATGTCCACACTCACGACGCCGCTTGCCCTAAATGTCACGGTTTTAACCTCAAAGTTGAGAACGGTGACAGCCTGCGAATCAAAGAATTAGAAATCGAATAGATTTTTGATCTAAGAACCTTTTGTGTGATTTAGAGCGAAAATTGTGAATTGACCTTGCGGTGAATCAACCTATTTTTCTGATGTTGCACTAAGCTAACTTCATCACTCACTTATGGAGTAATCATTATGTGTAGTACTTGTGGCTGTGCTTCGGGAGAGCGCAGAATTGAAGGTGATGAGCACCAACATCACCATGATCATGACCACCACCATGGACATGATCACCATCACCCTCATGACCATGATCATCACCATGATCACCATTCTCATGGACATGACCATGATCATCATGACCACGACCATCATCACCATGACCACTCTCATGCAGCAGAACATAGTGGTAAAACGGTGATTATTCATCATCATTATTATCATCAAGGTGATGTGAACCACTACTATCAATCTGAGCCCGAAACCTGTGGCGTGAAGATTGAAAAACATAAGCATAAACATAAGCACGAGCATCCGCATTCCCATGATCATGATCATCGTCATGAAGCGGAATCCACTTTTGCCCCCGCAGGTGATCACCATGACCTCGATTATGGACAAGGTGAAGCGGGAACTCATGCGCCGGGCATTAGCCAAAAACGCATGCTACAAATTGAGATGGATGTTCTGGATAAAAATAACCATCTAGCCGAGCACAATCGTGAAGATTTTGTGGCAAAAAATATTTTGGCATTGAACCTCGTTTCAAGCCCTGGCTCCGGTAAAACCACCTTACTGACTGAAACCCTGTTGCGTCTGCGTGATAAATTGAACTGCGCGGTGATTGAAGGGGATCAGCAGACTACCAATGATGCTCAGCGTATTCGTGAAACGGGCGTGCCGGCGATTCAAGTGAACACAGGCAAAGGTTGCCATTTAGATGCACAAATGGTGCATGATGCGGTTGACCGTTTAGGTTTGGATGAGAACAGCCTGCTATTTATTGAAAACGTTGGGAACTTAGTCTGTCCAGCGAGTTTTGATTTGGGTGAACGTCATAAAGTTGCGGTGCTGTCTGTCACTGAAGGTGAAGACAAGCCTTTGAAATACCCGCATATGTTTGCGGCGTCAGACATTATGATCCTTAATAAAATCGACTTACTGCCGTACCTGCATTTTGATGTAGACGCTTGTATTGCCAATGCAAAACGGGTGAATCCGAATATCCAAGTGATCAAAGTCTCTGCCACTAGCGGTGAAGGGATGGATGCTTGGTTAGCATGGTTGGAGACTCAACTATGTGCTTAGGAATTCCGGGCAAAATCGTCGCGGTGGGCGAAGATGTCCACCAATTAGCGCAAGTTGACGTCTGTGGAGTAAAACGCGATGTGAACATTGGGCTGATTTGTGAAGGGGACACCGCGGACCTGCTAGGTCAATGGGTCTTGGTACACGTTGGCTTTGCGATGAGTGTGATTAACGAAGAAGAGGCTCAAGCCACCCTTGATGCGCTAACGGCAATGAGCCAGTTAGACCATGAAGTGGGAGACTTTACAGGGCTAAATTCGGGAGCAACAGATGCAGTACGTCGATGAGTTTCGCGACCCTGCCTTGGCAAAAGCCTTATTGGCGCATATCCGCAAGCGTATTGCGGATATCCCAAGAGCCAAGCAGCGCCCATTACAGTTAATGGAAGTGTGTGGTGGTCACACCCACGCCATCTTCAAATTTGGTATTGACCAGCTTCTTCCTCCTGAAATTGAATTTGTGCACGGACCGGGTTGCCCAGTCTGTGTACTGCCGATGGGACGAATTGATGGCTGCATTGAAATTGCTGAACGTCCTGAAGTGATTTTCTGCACCTATGGCGATGCGATGCGTGTGCCGGGTAAAAATGGCTCTTTGCTGGATGCGAAACGCCGTGGTGCGGATGTGCGGATCGTTTATTCACCCTTAGATGCGTTAAATCTTGCCCAGCAAAATCCTGAACGTGAAGTGGTATTTTTCGGTTTGGGATTTGAAACCACCATGCCGAGTACCGCGCTGACACTACAACAAGCGCGTCTGCGCCAAGTGAAAAACTTTTCGGTATTTTGCCAACATATCACCATTATCCCAACCCTTCGTAGCCTGCTTGAACAGCCTGATGTGCGAATTGATGGCTTCCTTGCGCCGGGGCACGTCAGTATGGTGATTGGCGCTCATCCTTATCAATTTATTACCCAAGAATTCCATAAACCGCTGGTGGTCACTGGGTTTGAGCCTCTCGATATTTTGCAATCTCTTGCTATGTTGGTGGATCAAATTGCGGATGGTCGCTGTGAGGTGGAAAACCAATATAAGCGCATTGTGGCGGATGAAGGCAATCTGTTAGCGCTAAAAGCCTTGAACGATGTGTTTGAATTGAAAGCCACCAGTGAGTGGCGTGGATTGGGGGAAATTGCAGGTTCAGGTGTGCAGCTAACCCTTGATTACCAAAGATTTGATGCGGAGCTACGTTTTAATATCCAGCCTCATCAAGTATCGGATGACCCTCAAGCACGTTGTGGTGATGTGCTCACGGGGCGCTGTAAACCAAATGAATGCCCGCTGTTTGGGCAACGCTGTACACCACAAACGGCATTTGGCGCGTTGATGGTCTCTTCTGAAGGAGCCTGCGCCGCGTATTACCAATATCGTCGGGAGGCGTAAAATGAGCTCGGATTCTAAAAACGTGGTCACTATGGCTCATGGTAGTGGGGGCTTAGCCATGCAGCAGCTGATTGAACAGCTGTTTTTACAGGCTTTTGCTAACCAAGCTCTCGATGAACGCGAAGACCAAGCACGCCTTTCTCTCGCGGAAATGACCGCATTAGGTAACCGTTTAGCATTCAGTACCGATAGCTATGTGATTGACCCTATTTTTTTCCCCGGCGGCAATATAGGGAAACTGGCAGTTTGCGGTACGGTGAATGATGTAGCGGTTAGCGGCGCTGTTCCCAAATACCTCTCTTGTGGTTTTATCCTTGAAGAAGGTCTGCCACTGTCAGATTTGCAAACCATTGTGGAATCCATGGCGGCAACCGCTAAAGCGGCGGGAGTGCAGATCGTGACGGGAGATACCAAGGTTGTACAGCGTGGCGCGGCGGATAAAGTGTTTATCAATACTGCGGGCATTGGCGTGATCCCAACCGAAATTCATTGGGGCGCTCAGCAAATTCAAGCGGGGGATAAAGTGATTGTCAGTGGAACACTGGGCGATCATGGTGCGACCATTTTAAACTTGCGTGAACAGTTAGGCCTGGAAGGTCAGCTTAGTAGTGATTGCGCGGTTTTAACCCCGATTATTGAGCCTTTGCGTGACATTGATGGTGTGCGTGCACTCCGTGATGCCACTCGTGGTGGTGTGAATGCCATTTTGCATGAGTTTGCTCAGGCCAGTGGCTGCGGTATTTCCATCAATGAAGGGGATTTACCCGTTTCTTCCGCCGTTCGTGGAGTGTGCGAGTTATTAGGTTTAGAACCCCTTAATTTTGCTAACGAAGGCAAATTAGTGATTGTGGTGAAACCCGATGCTGAACAGCAAGTTTTAGCCGCATTACATCAACATCCATTAGGCGTTAATGCCAAAACCATTGGTTATGTGACAGAGAATAAACAGGTGAAGCTGGTGGGCATTTTTGGCGCTTCCCGACTGTTAGATCTGCCGCATAGCGAGCCATTACCTCGAATTTGTTAGTTATTTGTACCCTAAAAACGGTACCTGAAAAGGGTACCGAAATGAAAAAATCACCGGTTAGAGGGATATATGATTAAAAAATTAGCGGTTGCCATGTGTTTAATGGGATTTACCCTGCAAGCACAAGCGGCTGAGCCAGCATCATCTACACACACTTTACGACTTGCCATTGGCGCAGAACCCACTGAAGGTTTTGACCCAATGTTGGGTTGGAGCCACGGTAGTTACTTGCTCCTGCATAGTCCACTCTTAAAGCAAAAAGCGGATCTTTCTTGGTACAGTTATATGCTCGAAAGCTACACGCATAATGCGGATGGTAAAGAGTGGATACTGACCTTGAAAAAGGATCTGAAATTCTCGGATGGTTCACCGCTAACGGCAAAAGATGTGGTCTTCAGCTACAACAATGCGGCGGCGAGCGGCGGTAAAGTGGATATGGGCAACTTCGCGAAAGCCGAAGAAGTTAATCCGCTGACCGTGAAAATCACGTTATCCTCCCCACAAAGTACCTTTATCAATGTGTTGGGATCGTTAGGGATCGTCTCTGCGGATAAGTACGATGCAAAAACTTACGCGCATAAGCCGATTGGGGCAGGCCCATACCGTTTAGTGGCTTTCCAACCGGGTCAACAACTGATTGTTGAGCAAAACCCATACTATGCCGGTCCTAAAAATGATTACGGCAAAATGGTGTTTGTGTTCCTTGATGAAGATGCCGCATTTGCTGCTGCCCAGAGCGCTCAGCTTGAAGTTGTGCGCATTCCACCTGCCGTGGCAAGCAATGCTAATAATGTCCCTAACATGAAGCTAATTGAGCGTTACAGCGTCGAAAACCGAGGGATCTCATTCCCAATCCCGCCTGCTGGCGAAAAAGATGCGCAGGGCAACCCAATCGGTAATGATATCACCTCCGATGTGGCTATTCGTAAAGCCATTAACTATGCATTAGACCGCAAGTTGCTCGCGGAATCTGTTCTTGAAGGCTTTGCTGTTCCGGCTTATACCGGTGTTGCTGGGTTACCTTGGAATAACCCTAAATCGTCATTCAAAGATGGGGATTTAGACAAAGCGAAGGTCATTTTGGAAGAGGCTGGCTGGAAGCTAAATAAAGACGGTTTAAGAGAGAAAAATGGCAAAGTAGCGAAATTAACCCTGTGGTATGCCAGTGGTGACACGACTCGCCGCGATTTAGCCCAAGCCATTCGCTCAAGCTTAAAACCGCTCGGTATTGAAATGGATTTAAAATCAGGTAGCTGGGAAACGGTTGAATTGCATATGCATGCTAACCCGACACTGTTTGGCTGGGGCAGCCTCGACCCAATGGAGTTAGTCCATAACTACAGCAGCAAAGCTGCGGGTGTCGGTTTCTATAACGCCGGTTACTATAAAAATCCCGCAGTGGATGAAATTATCGAAGAAGCATTGCGTCAGCCAGACCAGGATGCCGCCATCCCGTTATGGCAGCAAGTGGACTGGAATGGCAAAGTGGGCGTTGGCATTCAAGGGGATGCAGCATGGGCATGGTTGATGAATGTTCAGCATATTTACTTATCAAATCAATGTGTTGATTTAGGTAAAAGTGCTCCTGAAATTCACGGCTCTTGGTCTGTGTTGAATAACGTCGATGAATGGAAGTGGACTTGTAAGTAATGCGAACAACCTTTGGGCTTTTATTGCGATTTATCTGCTTATTAACGGTAACCGCGCTGGGGATTTTTATCCTACTAAGTTACTCGCCGATTGATCCGATCAAAGCCTATATTGGTAACGACTTGATGCATGTGCCCCCGGAGCAATACCCGCTGATTGCAGCACGCTGGGGGCTTGACCAACCGCTCTGGATGCAGTTCTGGCGCTGGTTTTCACAAATGCTTCAAGGGGATTTGGGGTATTCGATGTTGTACAATACCCCTGTTTTACAAGTGATTTCTGACCGTATTGTTCCGTCACTGGCTTTGCTCGGCAGTGCGTGGGTATTTTCCGGCGTGGTCGGGTTCGGGCTTGGGTTAGTTGCAGGGCGCTACTTAAACCGCTGGCCTGACAAAATCATTTCGGCATTTTGTTATTTACTCGCCTCAATCCCGGTCTTTTGGATAGGCTTATTGCTGCTGTCTCTGTTCGCGGTTTCTTTAAAATGGGCGCCAATTTGCTGCGCATGGCCAATAGGCTTAGATGAACAGACCGCCACATTCTCACAAAAAGTTCAGCATTTAATTTTACCCGTCATTGCCCTTGGCATGTTGGGCGTGGGTACCATTGCCTTACACACCCGCGCCAAAGTGGCTGAAGTGATGAATAGCGAATTTATTCATTACGCACAAGCGCAAGGGGATAAAGGCTGGTCAATGATGGGCTTCCATGTGCTTAAACACGCTATCACCCCTGCGATTTGCTTGCAGTTTGCCTCTGTCGGCGAGCTTTTTAGTGGCGCATTGTTGGCGGAGAAAGTGTTTGCGTACCCAGGGTTAGGACAAGCCACCATTGATGCTGGATTACGCGGAGATGTGCCATTGTTAATGGGGATTGTGATGCTGTGCGCCGTGCTGATTTTCTTCAGTAATACGATGGCGGATTTGCTATTGAAACGGGTGAATAAGGGAGTGATAAGAGAATCATGACCTATAATCCTAATTGCGCACTGATTAAATTAATCCTTTCATTAAGTTGCCTGATTTTATTAGGTGGCTACGCTTTTTGGTTGCTTTCGTCTGATATTGAAATGAGCTTGCTCGATAGGCGACAGGCGCCGTCATTACTGCACTTATTTGGGACAGATAATTTAGGGCGCGATTTATTTGAGCGTACATTTCAAGGGCTTGCTACCAGTTTACAAATTGGTTTAACCGCGTCGATAACCAGCGGCATGATCGCCTTGGTGATGGCGGGGTTATCTTCACTCAATAAAAGCATGGATTATGTAGTACGCGGTATTATTGATGCGCTCCTTGCTCTACCACATTTACTGCTATTGGTGCTGATCTGCTTTACGCTGGGTGGCGGAAATATGGGGGTGATTTGGGTGGTGGCATTAACCCACTGGCCTAAATTGACATTAATCTTGCGTTCAGAACTGCTACGGGTTCAGCAAACTGATTACATCATGCTATCCCATCGTATAGGTAACAGCGCGTTTGAGCGTTTACGCTACCATTATTTACCGATGTTACTTCCTCAATGGATGGTTGGGACATTATTAATGTTTCCGCATTCTGTGTTACACAGCGCCGCACTAAGTTTCCTCGGGTTCGGGCTCGCACCCCATGAGCCATCACTGGGTATCCTGCTTTCTGAAGCGTTACGTTATTTGAGTACTGGTGCATGGTGGATGGTCGTTTTCCCCGGTGCGGCATTGATGGGGTTAGTTCTACTATTTGACCAATTTGCGAAATCGGCTCAACAATTGTGGTTAAGGGGAGCAACATGCTGAAATTTGAAAATCTGACCATTGATGTGGCGCAATATCGTTGGTTGGGCAAAAAGCAATGGTCTCCATTACTGCAAGATATTTCATTGGATATTCAACCTGGTGAAATGGTGGCGCTGATTGGCGGCAGTGGTGAAGGCAAAAGTTTATTACTACAAAGCGCATTAGGATTATTGCCAGAGAATATGCGCTGCAAAGGGAATATCGAACTGAATGGTCAAGCCCTGACGGAGAAAACCAAATCTCAGTATCGCGGGAATTCGTTGTGCTACGTGCCCCAAGGGGTGAGTGCGTTAAATCCATTAATTCAGATTGGTCCTCAGCTCGAACGCGCCGCGGTACTCAGTGGGCAGCATATAAAAATGCACGATGTGGCACGACACCTACAAGAATACAGTTTGCAATCGAGCTTAGTGAATCACTACCCAAGCCAGCTCTCAGGAGGAATGGCAAAAAGGGTATTGGCGAGCAGCGCCACGCTTTCTCGCGCGGAATATATTCTCGCCGATGAGATCTCTTCATGGCTGGATGATGAGCATGCTGCGCAGTTGCTCGATAATATCAAATCCTTATGCCGCGATGGCCGCGGTGTGTTATGGGTAACTCATGACCTTTCTATGGCGGTGCGTTTCGCCGATCGCGTGGCACTACTGCGTAATGGTGCGCTTGAAGAAGTACTGAGTAGCCAAAAACTCAAACAAGGTGGTGGCGGACAATGGATCCAATCTTTATGGAATGCCCTGCCTGAACATCAATTTATGATGTTGGATGAGTGGAGGTAGCCAGATGCTAGAGATTCAAAATCTGCGTATTGAGCAAGCGGGTAGGACATTGTGGGATAACCTGAATTTGTCATTAGCAGACAATGAACGGCTGGGTATTTCCGCTCCCAGTGGATTTGGGAAAACGACGCTAGGACGTGTGCTGGGTCAGTGGCAACAACCAACACATGGACAAATTTTATTGAATGGTGCGCCAGTTCCCCATCGCGGTTATTGCCCAATCCAGCTAGTCCCCCAGCACCCAGAAAAAAGCTTTAATCCCTATCGTACCGTGGGTTCCAGTGTTCGTGATGCGTGGGAACCGGATGCCCAATGGTTAGATTATTTTTCCATCAAACCGCAATGGTTAGAGCGACGCCCCAGCGAGTTATCGGGCGGAGAACTGGCGCGGGTAGCTTTACTTCGCGCCCTCGATCCTCGTACCAAAGTGTTGATCGCCGATGAAATCACAGCCCAATTAGATGCCCATCTTCAAAAGGAAGTGTGGCAGCATTTGATCCGTATTTCACAGCAACGCCCTCTTGCGATGATTGTTTTTAGCCACAATAAAGCGCTGCTAGAGAAAGTGTGTACCAAGGTGTGGACAGTGGCTCCACAATAGCGGTATTAGAGGTTTCGATATTGATTGGTTTATTTTAAAAAGGTTATGATGCCCTAGAAATGCGAAACCCCGAGAGGGACAATATGCCTATCTCGGGGCTCTAAATAGATTGTTGAGGGTGCATGTTTTACAGAGGGACCACATCAACTGCTCTGATAGGGATTCTAGAGGGATATGGCAGAAAGTCAAGTCACTTATATTTATGATAGTAATATAAATACAATAAAAGAAAATATTTCGGATAATCGATTTTCGGCTTATTTAAAGAAAGCGGGCTTTAATGAAATATATGCATTTAATTTATATTTATATAATGCCCGAATTTCCAAAGCCTTTTTATTTCCATTACATATGTTAGAGGTGTCATTAAGAAATCGAATCAATAGAATATTTAAAATATTATATGGCGATGATTGGGCTAATCAACAGGCATTTCGTTCTAATCTAACATCGGAAAGTTTAAATAGTCTTGATACCGCATTTAGACGGTGTGATATGAAGTATACTGAAAATGTCATTGCTGAGTTATCTTTCGATTTTTGGTCTAATTTATTTAGAGCAGAATATGACAGAGTGTTTTGGCAGAAAAATATGAAAGTATTGACGCCCCATCACATAACCACAAGAAAAGAATTTCAAAAGATAATTAAAAATATTAATAAACTTAGAAATAGAATTGCTCACTACGAGCCTATTCATGATTTAGATATTTCAACATTGCACTCTCAAGTAATTGACGTTATTAATTGGATTTCTTTAGAAACAAGTAGATGGGTTAAGCACTATTCCACTGTGAATGAAATGCTGCGTACATCACCTAGTCCGACTGGTGAGCCTAGACCACATTTTAGTGAACGATGTGATAATGACTTTATTGAAATAAATGAGAATATCTTTTTATCAGAAATACCTAAAGCAAGATTTATTTTAGTGAAGAATAAAGATGGCAAAGTTTTATCAGTTCTAGAACATAAAGATATTTTTAATTTTATAATAAATTTAATCGATGTTGATGGAAAAAGTATCGCTATAGATTTAACTGACTATAAATTTAAAAATATCTGTAAAGAATTAAGTTTAAATAATAATTATCATGAATGTGGGCATGAAGAGAGTTTCAGTAAAACAGCTATGATTTTTAAAAAATCAAAATCTCAGTTCATTTTAGTGAAAAGAACAGATGAAATTATAGGTGTCATTTCTAAATCTCATCGTAGATATTAATTATTCTTTTAACTTTCCCACCAAAAACTCAATAAATGCCCGTGTCTTGGCGGGTAGAGTTTGGGTATTGGAATAAAGCAATTGAATGTTTTGTTTCGGTAGCTCGAATTCAGGCAACAACCGCACTAATCGCTGTGCTTTTAAATCTTCTTCAATCAGCCACGCGGGGCAAATAGCCGCACCTAATGAGGCTAATGCCAACTGGCGGATGGTTTCTGCTGAATTGGATTCATATTGGCTGTTTAATAAGGGCAACCCAAACTTTTCGCCGTGACAATTCTGCAGAATATATTGGCTATCTTGCAAATTCAGTAACGAATGTGTGACCCACGGAATATGCGCTAAGTCCTCGATATTTTTAATGGAGCATTGATTGGCAAACTGGGGTGTGGCGACCAAATAAATTGCATATTCTCCGAGCTTACGGGATTTTAATGAGGAGTTTTTTAAATTTCCTAATCGAATCGCAATATCGAGCTTTTCAGCTAATAGGTCATCAAAAGAAGAGTTAAAACTGTATTGTAGGCGTAGTTGAGGGTATTGCCGGCAAAATGCTGGGAGTAAAGGCAAAATATAGCGTTGCCCAAATTCATTGGTTGAAGAGAAACGTAATGTGCCAGTTATGTTGGTTGCTAAATTTTGGCTTCTCTCAAAGGCTTCCTCTATCTGTAATTGAATCCGTTTAAAATCATCATAAAAATATTTCCCCACTTCAGTGAGTGCAATATTGCGGGTATTTCGCACCAATAAGCTGACATTTAAGCTCTTT
Organism: Providencia sp. wls1922; assembly: GCF_009706505.1. Classification (NCBI taxonomy): domain Bacteria; kingdom Pseudomonadati; phylum Pseudomonadota; class Gammaproteobacteria; order Enterobacterales; family Morganellaceae; genus Providencia; species Providencia sp. wls1922. The sequence continues at coordinate 31,177 of NZ_WLUG01000094.1, forward strand.
TCAAGCTGTTTAACATCAATACTGACCATCGAACGGCTTAGCTCTAAGATCTCTGCGGCTTTGGTAAATGAACCCGAGTCTACAACTTGAAGAAAGCTGGTAATTTGCTTGAGATTTTTTTGCATAATCCATTCGATTGTTTGATTGTGTTAAACAATGATTTTACTTCCTTTGCATCGACAGGAGAAGGGAGGCACTCTACTCTTGGCGACTGGAGGTAGCTATGTCATACCGTTATCAAATCGCTACAGTATTTCTTCTCGGCTTTTTCATTGATTGTATTAATATTTTTATGTCTGCCATTGCATTGCCAGATATCGCTTCGGCATTTTCGGCGAGCCAGTCGATGGTCTCTTGGGTGGCGAATGCCTATATTTTAGGGCTCGTGCTGATTATGCCTGTTAGCCTGTGGTTAGCGGGTCGTTTGGGGGTGCGTAAGCTACTTGCTTACTCAATGCTGTTATTTTCCCTTTCCGTTGGGCTATGTGGATTTAGTGATTCTATTTATAGTTTGATTTTCTGGCGCTTTATTCAGGGAATTGCTGGGGGGTTATTAATTCCAGTTGGGCAGGCTTTAGTGTTTGCTCTATTTCCTAATCAAGAACGCCAAAAGATATCCACGATGATCATGACGGTTGCTTTAATTGCCCCAGCATTTTCTCCGGCAATTGGTGGCATGATTATCGATTCTCTTTCTTGGCGGTGGGTATTCTTTGCTAATCTTCCGTTCTCATTGCTGGCGGCATTGTTGGCTTGGTGCTGGGTAAAATCCAGTGAAAAGCAGGTGCGAGAAAAGCCCGATATTATTGGCTTGCTGTTAGTCAGTTTCAGTTTACTGAGCTTATTGATGTCATTTTCCTTTTATAATGATTACCAAAGTTTAGCCCTTGCATTATTGAGTTTTGCGCTTTCTGCCGCTTTGCTGATTGTATATTTACAGTACGCAAAGAAATGCCGAGCACCGATTTTAAACCTGCAATTACTCAAGAATTATAATTTACGTAATGGTTTTATTGTTTATTACGCGGTGCCGGGAATTTTTACGGGCGTTAATTTACTGAATATTTTTAATCTACAAAATAATATCGGATTTAATGCACAACAAACGGGCATGTTTATGCTGGTATATGCGGCGGGTGCTTTGATTTCCATGGTAACTGGCGGTTATTTTTATCATCGTCTAGGTAAGCGAAGCCTATTTATTGCGGGTATCGTTGTGCATAGCATTGGGATCTTGACTCTGTTTTGGGTCGATAACCAAAGCCAATTAATGTTGCTCATTATGGCTTATTTATTAATGGGAACAGGCGGTGGGATCAGTGCGAATACGGCGCAAATTAGTGCATTAATAGACTTTAAAGATAAGGATTTATTGCAAGGTAGTGTGTTGTGGAATATTAACCGTCAGGTGGCTTTTAGTGTGGGAACGGTGGTATTAATTTCCCTCTTTAACCTTGTTTCATTTTCTTCAGAGTTAGTTCGTTACCAATATACGTTTTTCATTGCAGCTATTCTGGGGCTGCTATCGTTAATTTCAGTCATTAAGGGAAAATAGATGGACGCTAAAATGTCGCTGGCAGTACAAAGTGTGATTGATTTACATGTGGTCATTGAGGATGTATTTACAGGGCGCAATCAGGGGGAGAGTTTAACGCTTTTACTGAATAGCTTTGCTCCTGATTTTAAAATGGTCACGATCCAAGGGCAGGGGATCGCCCACAAAGATGTCATTGCGTTGTTTAGTCAACTTGCTGGCAAAAAGCCTCATTTGACCATCGCAATTCAGAATATAGTGCCAATACAGCAGGTAGAGAGTGATTGCTGGATACAGTACCAAGAATTACAGACCAATGAAGGCGTTTCATCGTTACGAATCTCAACTGCGTGTATTCATGTTGAAAATGAAAAGTGCACTTGGAAATACCTGCATGAAACACCAGTAAAATAACCTAAGTTTTGAAAGAATAGTTACTTAGTGGAATATGAAACGGTCAATAGACCGTTTTTTTATACTTAGCTAACAAAGAATTTCTCATTTTAATTACAAATGATTTTTATTCTCAATATTGATTGACCGTCGGTCAGTTGCGATCTAACATGCGGAAAAGATCGAAAGTGGGAATAAGAGAATGAAACGAATTTTTTTGATTATCGCGGTGTGCTTGGGAACGTTTATGGCGACGCTCGATATTAGTATTGTGAATGTCGCGCTCCCTGCAATAGGGCAAGAACTGTCCACTAATCTTTCAATGTTACAATGGGTTATAGATGCTTATGCATTGTGTTTATCGGCATTGATCCTCTCCGTCGGGCCTCTAAGTGATCGTTATGGACGTAAGAGAGTGTGGTTGATGGGGATCGCAATATTCACATTGGGATCGTTAATTTGTGCTTTGGCGTCAAATATCCAATGGCTGCTATTTGGACGTGCTGTCCAAGGCATTGCCGCCGCGGCGCTGATCCCAGGGGCGCTATCTATTATTACGCAGGCATTTAGTAATGATATTGAGCGAATTAAAGTCATTGGTATCTGGTCGGCAGTTAGCGCGTTATCACTGATCATTGGCCCTATCTTAGGGGGTTTTCTGGTAGATACCTTTGATTGGACAACCATCTTTATCATCAATATTCCGATTGGTTTGCTGACTTTGGTGTTGGGGGTATTAGGGATTACGGAAAGTGCTGATCCTGATAAAGCGGCGTTGGATCCGGTTGGTCAGTTGCTGAGTATTGTTGCTCTTGGGGGGATCACCTATGGGTTAATTGAAGCAGGGGACCTCGGTTGGAATAACCCATCGACTTTGGGAAGCTTAGCGCTTGGCACAGTGGCATTATTAGGTTTTGTTGCTGTGGAAATGAAAGTGCCACGCCCTTTATTGCCGTTGTATCTATTCAAGAAAAATTCTGATTTTTTTCAATATAATATGGCGTCATTTGCTCTCGGGTTTGCCACCTACAGTAATGTATTTTTTATCGCGCTGTTCTTACAGAAAGGGCAAGGTTGGGGAGCATTTGAAGCGGGTTTACGGATGGCGCCAGAATTTATCGCGATGGCACTGTTTTCATTCCGTTTTGGTCGGCTTTCCGGGCGATACAGTGTCCGTAACATTATGATTATTGGCTTCTTGCTGATAGCTCTGTCATCCATATTATTGACGCGAGTGAATGCGGATACCGACTATTTCCTTATTGCCGTTACGTTATTTATTTTGGGGGCGGGCATGGGAATGGCGACGCCGGCAATAGGTGCATTGGTGATGTCGAGTGTTGAAAAGGCTTATTCAGGGATAGCATCTGCGGTGATGAATGCCTTGAGACAAACGGGCATGACTCTGGGCATCGCCTTATTGGGAACACTAATGACTCATCGAGCGATTGATTTACTGTTGAGTAATCAGCAGGTCAATACTCAGCTTTCCACTGAGCAGATTATCGAGCTCGTTAACCAACATGGAAATATTTCATCGACGATGATTGAGCAAGCAACGCGCTCAGCCTTTGTTTCGGGATTTAATTTAGCGATGTTTGGTGGAGCGTTGGCCATTTTGCTTTCATTAGCGTTAATGTTTAAACGTCAGCAAAAAATTAAGTGTGAGTGACAGATAAAAAAACACCTGCCGAAGCAGGTGTTTGATTTTGTAGACTTAAAGACGTTTACGGCTTATTCGTCTAAGAAGCTGCGCAGAACTTCTGAGCGGCTAGGGTGACGTAATTTACGCAGCGCTTTCGCTTCAATCTGACGGATACGCTCACGGGTTACATCGAACTGTTTGCCCACTTCCTCTAAGGTGTGGTCAGTGTTCATGTCGATACCAAAACGCATACGCAGGACTTTCGCTTCACGCGCGGTTAAGCCAGCCAGAACCTCATGAGTTGCCGAACGTAAGCTTTCTGACGTTGCAGAATCTAACGGTAACTCTAATGTGGTATCTTCAATGAAATCGCCTAAATGTGAATCTTCATCATCACCGATTGGCGTTTCCATGGAGATTGGCTCTTTCGCAATCTTCAGTACTTTACGGATTTTATCTTCCGGCATTAGCATGCGTTCTGCCAGTTCTTCTGGCGATGGCTCACGGCCCATCTCTTGCAGCATTTGACGAGAGATACGGTTCAGTTTGTTGATGGTCTCAATCATGTGAACCGGAATACGGATTGTACGTGCTTGGTCAGCGATAGAACGGGTAATAGCCTGACGGATCCACCATGTTGCATAAGTTGAGAACTTATAACCACGGCGGTATTCAAACTTATCAACCGCTTTCATCAGACCGATGTTACCTTCTTGAATCAAATCAAGGAACTGCAGACCACGGTTGGTGTATTTCTTCGCGATAGAAATAACCAGACGTAAGTTTGCTTCAACCATCTCTTTCTTCGCACGACGAGCCTTAGCTTCACCGATAGACATGCGACGGTTGATGTCTTTAACCTGTTCGATAGTCAGGCCAGTTTCTTCTTCGATTTGACGCAGTCTTTGCAGACAACGCAGAACTTCTTCTTCCACTTCCAGCAGTTTTTCAGACCACGGCTTGTTCATCGCTTTTGCTGCGGTTAACCAAGTTTCGCTGGTTTCATTGCCACTGAATAAGGTGATGAAGTTCTTCTTAGGCATTTTGCACTGTTCAACACACAGTTTCATGATGGTACGTTCTTGCATACGAACGCGGTCCATCATTTCACGCATGTTGTTGACCAGATAGTCAAACTGCTTAGGTACTAAACGGAACTCTTTGAAAACTTCGGACAATTGCTCGATAGCAGCCGCAGTTTTCGCATCGCTACGACCATATTGTTTAATATGGGTGCGAGTTTTTTCATATTGTTCGCGAAGATCAGAGAATTTCTGACGCGCTAACTCAGGATCGATGCTGTTATCGTCATCGCTATCGCTGTCATCGCCGTCTTCATCTTCTTCGTCTTCGTCGTCTTTATCTAACTCTTCTTGTGGAAGTTCAGAACCTACGTGGGTTGCTGTAGGGGCTAAATCTTCTTCCGCATTTGGGTCAACGAACCCAGTGATGAGGTCAGATAAGCGGCTTTCGCCAGCTTCGACGCGGTCATACTGTTCAAGTAAGTAGGTGATAGCCTCAGGATATTCAGCAACAGAGCACTGAACCTGATTGATACCATCTTCGATACGTTTTGCGATGTCGATCTCACCTTCACGGGTAAGAAGTTCGACAGTTCCCATTTCACGCATATACATGCGCACTGGGTCAGTGGTACGGCCGATTTCACTTTCAACACTGGACAATACTTGAGCTGCAGCTTCAGCCGCATCTTCATCCGTGTCGGAAGTATTTTCAGCCAAAATTAAATCATCGGCATCAGGTGCTTCTTCCATGACTTGGATGCCCATGTCATTAATCATCTGGATGATATCTTCAATCTGATCCGAATCGACGATATCTTCCGGCAGATGGTCGTTTACCTCAGCATAGGTTAAATAACCTTGCTCTTTACCCTTGGTGACGAGTAGCTTAAGCTGTGACTGCGGGTTTTGCTCCATAAGACGGTATCCACACTTCTGAGTATTTAAATTGGTGTCGGTCGGCGAAACTAACGGCCAACAAGAACATTTAAAGGGACATTTGACTACGCGCTACGCCCTTTATATTTCGTAGCATTTACAGGCATTTGCCTTGTTATTTGCGGCACTTAAGCCGTTTTGTATACTATTTTTTGGATGCTTTAAGTTTTCACTCGTGAAAGAGTGATTAGACGGACTTCTTCGCGCTCTTCAGGTGTCAGCCTTTGTGTTCGTTCTTTCGCTATCAGATAGTCGAAACGCTCATCGAGGGCGCTATTAAATAGATGATTTAGAGCATCTATAAAGGTATTTTCCGCTATTTCCTCTATTTCTATATCGTTCCATGTTGCGAGTTTTTCAAGTTGTTTCGCGAAATTATTATCACGATAACGTTCTAGCAACTGCCCAGTGGTCATTCCGGGGGTGGAACGGCAAACTTCAACCAATTCCTGAAATAGAGAAAGCCCCGGCATTTGGATATGGGCAATTCCCTCTAGCGAGGGAACAAGCTCCGAAAAGTTCGGATTTTGCACCAACAACGCGATAAGTATGCGCATTGTTGTTGGTTTCAGTTTGGGTGCCTGATAGTTAACTGGCTCAGTACTCTCTCTATCAATCATAGCAAGAACTTGGGAAATATCCGGTATACCAATGAAATTTCCTAGCTCTTGTGCCATATAAAGACGTAGAGTTTCACCCGGAATCTGTTTTATCAATGGGATAGCAAGTTTACTAATTTTTGCTCGACCCTCTTGGGTTTTTAAATCCACTTGGGGAACTAAAGAGTCAAACAAAAAGGTGGAAAGACTTTGCGCATTTTCCATACGTTGCTCAAAGGCGTCTTTTCCTTCTTTGCGTACCAATGAGTCTGGGTCTTCGCCATCAGGCAAAAACATAAAACGGAGTTGTCGACCATCGGTCAGATAGGGAAGGGCGTTTTCAAGCGCGCGCCAAGCGGCTTCTCTTCCTGCTCTATCTCCGTCATAACAGCAAATTACCGTATCTGTTGAGCGATAGAGCAATTGAATATGCTCAGAGGTTGTAGAGGTGCCAAGTGATGCAACCGCATAGCGGATGTCATACTGTGCGAGTGCTACAACGTCCATATAGCCTTCAACAACAAGTAATTTTGCAAGCTCACTACTATTTTGTGTGGCTTCATAAAGACCGAAAAGTTGGCGACCTTTATGGAATATATCGGTTTCTGGAGAGTTTAAATATTTCGGCAACGCATCGCCTAACACCCGTCCACCAAATGCAATTACGCGACCGCGACGATCCCGAATCGGGAACATGACTCGCTCTCTAAAGCGATCATAAACGCGACCATTATCATTAGTGACCAGCATGCCCGCTTCATCAAGTTGCTGACGGCTTTCTGGGTTCACGGCAAATTTCTTGAGAAGGTTGTCCCAGCCTGCGGGCGCAAAACCAATCGAAAAATGCGAGATAATATCTGCACTTAAACCACGTTGGCTTAAATAATCTTTGGCTTTATTGGCCGATGGATGATTTAAGGCAGCGCAGTAAAACTGATTTATTTTTTCCATCAATTGGTACAAATTTTGACGCTGATGGAGTTCAATTTGGCTGGTTCCGGTTCCTTTTTCGTAAGGAACATCCAGACCATGTAATGCGGATAACTCTTCTATCGCTTCGACAAAATCTAATTTGTCGTAATTCATCAGAAAATCGATGGCGTTACCATGGGCACCACAACCAAAACAATAGTAAAACTGTCTCTCACCATTGACAGTAAATGATGGTGTTTTTTCGTTATGAAAAGGACAGCAAGCGTGATGGTTCTTACCCTGTTTTTTTAACGGGACTTTTGCATCGACTAAATCAATGATATCGGTACGAGCGAGTAAGTCATTGATAAATGAACGCGGAATTCGTCCAGCCATAAGCCTCTTTTTCGCCTGTTGATGAACGATAATAAGCCGCGCTTCCGTTAGGAAAGCACGGCCTTTAACTGCTAACTACTTACTTGTCTGTATTGGCTGCGATTAAAATCGCAATCAATTAGTACAGACGAGTACGGCGTGCGTTTTCGCGAGCCAGTTTTTTAGCGTGACGCTTTACAGCTGATGCTTTAGCGCGTTTACGTTCAGTCGTTGGTTTTTCATAGAATTCACGACGACGAACTTCTGCTAAAACTCCTGCTTTTTCACAAGAACGTTTGAAACGACGCAGTGCTACGTCGAATGGCTCGTTTTCACGTACTTTAATTACCGGCATGTGCCTCTCACCTCAATAGAAATCGGTTTGTTGCTGGTTTTTGTTCACCAGCCGTCATTTAAAATGGTGCGGAATTTTACTTCAATGAGTACGGGTTTGTAAAGTGCCGTATAAAATTGAATCACGCAAGATCACCTGTTTCACCTCAACTTTATTCAATAAAGTGAGAAAAACCAGATAATAATGAGAATTTGCCACACGAAATTTTTATTACAGGGGTCTGATTATAGACTATACAACTTGGAAAGTCAGCCTTTTGCTGGGATTAATTGTGGGGTTTCATGACATTTTATTGTGCAATGACGCAAATTTAGGCGCGATGACGCAAATTTAGTGGTAGACTTGCCCCCATGCAACAAACAAGGGTAGTGCAATGCGTGTTTTAGGTATCGAAACATCTTGCGATGAAACCGGAATCGCAATCTATGATGATAAACTGGGTTTACTCGCGAACCAGTTATATAGCCAAATTAAAGTTCATGCTGATTACGGCGGTGTTGTACCCGAATTAGCCTCTCGTGATCATATCCGCAAAACAGTACCGCTAATTCAAGCGGCGCTCAAAGAAGCCAATTTAACCCGTGAAGACATCGATGCTGTTGCGTACACCGCAGGCCCCGGTTTAGTGGGTGCATTGATGGTGGGAGCGACAGTGGGTCGTGCACTGGCATTTGCGTGGGATGTACCTGCGGTTGCTGTGCATCATATGGAAGGGCATCTGCTCGCCCCAATGCTGGAAGAAAAAAGCCCTGAATTCCCATTTGTGGCGCTGTTAGTGTCTGGTGGTCATACCCAGCTAATTAGCGTGACGGGCATTGGTGAATACGAACTTCTTGGCGAATCCATCGATGATGCGGCAGGCGAAGCATTTGATAAAACGGCGAAGTTACTTGGTTTAGATTATCCGGGTGGCCCCGTGTTGTCTCGTATGGCGCAGCAAGGTGTAGCAGGGCGTTTTGTTTTCCCTCGCCCGATGACTGACCGTCCGGGGTTAGATTTTAGTTTTTCTGGCTTGAAAACTTTTGCGGCAAATACGATTCGTGATAACCCAGATGATCCTCAAACTCGCGCTGATATCGCCCGTGCTTTCGAAGATGCAGTTGTGGATACACTCGCCATTAAATGTAAGCGCGCGCTTGAGCAAACAGGCTTTAAACGTTTAGTGATGGCCGGTGGCGTGAGTGCTAACCGTACTTTACGCGCCAAAATGGAAGAAGTTTTGAAGCAGCGTGGCGGCGAAGCATTTTATGCGCGCCCTGAGTTTTGCACAGACAATGGCGCAATGATTGCTCTCGCGGGCTTAATTCGCTTAAAAGGCGGAGCAAATGCAGATTTAGGCGTGACCGTTCGTCCTCGCTGGCCGCTTGCAGAGCTGCCACCGTTAGATGAAGGTGCTGTTAAATAAATTATTATGTTTTAAACATAATGAAAACAGGGGGCTAGCGTATTACGTTAGCCCCCTGTTTTATGGTAAAACGTGCTTAGTGCAAGACGTTTTTAGTGCAAGATAGTCACTGCATCCTCTAAGCGAATGGAACGATCTTTAACGTGATTCGCGGTCTCGGTGCTCTGCTCAACGAGTAAGCTACTTTGTTGAGTGATGGACTCCAATTCACTGACGGCTTGTGTGATATCCGAAATCCCAGAAGCTTGCTCCGTTGTAGCATGGCTAATATGGGTAATCAGTTGCGTTACGTTTTGCACTTGATCCACGATTTCTTTCATCGTGTTCCCCGCCGCGTAGACTTGGTCTTTACCGGAACTCACTTTCTTCTCACAGTTATTGATAAGCTCGCGAATATCGTTCACTGCACTGGCGCTGCGGCTTGCTAAGCTACGAACTTCATTGGCGACGACGGCAAAACCTTTGCCTTGTTCACCCGCTCTAGCGGCTTCTACGGCGGCATTTAGCGCCAAAATATTGGTTTGGAATGCAATATCTTTAATCACATCGGTGATCGAATTGATTTTACTGGTGCTGTGTACGATTTCGTCCATAGTGATGACCACCGCATCCATCATTGCACCGCCATTCACCGCTGTTTCACTGGTTTCATTCGATAGCACATCGGCTTTATGGGTATTGTCTGCATTCATCTTAACGGAGACTGCCATTTGGTTCATGGTGGCGGCGGTTTGCTGCATATAGCCTACGGTACGCTGTGTATGGCTATCGAGTTCACCACAATCGCTCACTAACGATTGGCTGCCTTTACGAACGTTATCCACTTGCTCAGAGACATCGTTAATTAGCCAACGACACACTAAGCCCAGCTGACCAATGGAGCGCAGGATCTGCCCAATTTCATCAACGCGGCTCATGTGGTCAATGCTATTACGGTTACCTCGCGCGACGCTTAATGCCTGAGACATAATATTTTCGAGCGGCTTCGCAAAACTGCGCTCTAGCATTACATTGCCGAGTAGCATGGTTATTAAAGTGAATAAGCTGGCTAGTAGTAGTGCATTACCGGAGAGACCCGATAAACCTGCCATCGCCATCCACAAAACAAATAAGCTGCTGGAAATTAAACGGCAACGCCAGCGAACAGACAGGGTTGAAAGTGAGAATCGACGGCGTTTTGGCAGCACGATCCCCTTATAAATTCGGCGATTGCTGCGATTTTCGACTAGGGCTTTATACAGCGGCTCAACTGCGGCGATTTCTTCTCGGGTAGCGCGTAGGCGAATGGACATATAACCGGTGATGACACCTTTTCGCTGCATAGGGATGATATTGGCACGAACCCAGTAATGGTCACCATTTTTACGACGGTTCTTGACGATCCCAGTCCACGGCTCTCCCATTTTTAAGGTACGCCACATATCCGCAAAGGCGGCTTTTGGCATATCAGGATGACGAATAATACTGTGAGGCTGTCCCATTAATTCATCGAGATCATACCCACTGACCTGCACAAAGAAATCATTAGCGTGAATAATATTCCCTTGAAGGTCGCTTGTGGTCATCAAGGTGATATCTTCATCTAAGATATGTTCATTTTGAGTTACATATGGAGTTCTGCTCATTTTATATTCACTTTTATAGTTAAGTTTTCCTTTATATAGTCGACAGCTTTTAATTATTCATTAGTAATAAATTTGCAATATTTTAACTATTTTTTAAAAGTGTGCGCTGCGTTGCGAATAAGTGTAAGTACGTACCAAAATGAGTGAGGTGAGTGTGAGTCAATGCAGTAAAAAATAGGGAAAGTTTTTGATGGTATAGAAGGATGCGATTGAAGAGAAAGGGAAGATAATGGAAACAAAAAAGGCTGAAATTCAGCCCTTATTGTTTATCAAAGTAATGACTTATTAGAAGAGTGATTCGTGAAGGAAGCTAATCGTCGTTATCCTCACGTTGCTCTTGAGCTATCTCTTTGGTGGTTTTTTGCTTTTTATTTTTCAATTTCTGCCAAATTCGACTTTCTTGTCCGCGCCATAGACGCTGAATATTGCCATGATGGCGAACAAGCACTAAGCACGACAGCATAGCAACCGGGAAGGTGAATTCAGGCTTAAACCACCACACATAAAATGGTGCCATTAGTGCGCTGACAATCGCTCCAAGGGATGAGTAGCCACTGAGCAATACGGTGAGCAGCCAAGTGCCTGCTACCAGTCCCGAAAGATCCCAGTCGATTGCTGCGATGGATCCAAATGCGGTAGCAACGCCTTTTCCACCTTTAAAGTGGAAGAAAACTGGATAAATATGCCCAAGGCAGGCTGCAATCGCGACCAAGCCAAGATAGAATGGTTGCACATTTAAATAATAAGCAAGCCATACAGGGATCATCCCTTTCAGTACGTCACAAATCAGTACTGAGGCAGCGGCGACTTTGCCGCCGACGCGTAAGACGTTAGTTGCACCGGGGTTACCAGAGCCGTGTTGACGAGGGTCGGGTAATCTTGCCAGACGGCAGATCAAAATAGCACTCGATATTGATCCGCAAAGATAGGCGAAGATTATCATGCCAAGCGCGATAGCACTCATAACTAACTCCAAAAACGGTTTAGGCTATTTATATGTAATTCACTTCAGTCTTGGATAATACGCACATTTTTCCTGAAGTGGTATCAATTCAGCACATAAACGAGAAAATGACGTGATGGATATCGTATTTATTGAACAATTATCAGTCATCACCACTATTGGTGTATATGACTGGGAACAAGATATTGAACAAAAACTTTTGCTCGATATCGAAATGGGATGGGACAATAAACAGGCCGCGATGAGCGATAATGTTGAATTATGTTTGAATTATGCCGATGTCAGCGAACGCGTTGTTAGCTATTTAGAACAGAACAAGTTTGGATTAGTAGAACGGGTTGCGGAAGAGGTTGCTCAACTTCTACTGAATGAATTTTTAACGCCTTGGGTACGTATCCGAGTGTCTAAGCCAGGGGCTGTAGCTCGTGCTGCTAATATGGGCGTGTTGATTGAACGTGGTACGAAAACCAGCTAATGGGGATTGCCTCGTGAATGTTGGCGGTCTACTCGCCGCCAATATTTTCAACTATTTTAAATCATCACTTTTTGTATTTTTAGCCACTCTTCAACAGCTTGAACACGCTGTTTAGTTAGTTCCTCTCGGATTTGTGCGCCTTGGAAGCCCTGCTCGATAATCGATTTTACGGCAACTGCTTTGGCTATCTCGTAGGATTGGCGTAAAAATATTCCTTGAGGATAGGCTTGGTTTTCTAACCCGCCGCGACCTCTGGCATCAGCTTCACTCACTAAACTAAGCTGAAAAATACGCTCAGGTTTACGCCAGCTATCTAATCCATCAAAGATCCCCACAATATCGGCAGCGTTGAGTTTGTTAATCACATGGATCATATCGTGATATTTTGCAGCAAGGCAGGCGAGATCTTTGGTGTTGGTTGGGATCCTGTATCGCTCGCATAAATCGATGATCAGGGGGATCCCTGCTTCCCCATGCTGTGGATGACTCGGCCAGACCGCTTTTGGCGTAAGACCTTTACCTAAGTCATGACATAACGCAGCAAAACGCACATCAATATCTTTCGATAATGTTGCCACCACGCGCATTACCATCAAAATATGGATCCCAGTGTCCACTTCTGGATGCCATTTCTCCGGGGCTGGTACGCCGAAGAGGTTATCAATTTCAGGAAATAGGACGGCAAGTGCGTCGCATTCACGTAAAACTTCAAAGTAAACTTGCGGTGAATTGGACATCAATGCTTTGTGCGTTTCTGTCCAGACACGCTCAGGGGTGAGATGGGATAGCTCTCCCGATTCCGACATGGATTGCATCAACGCCATAGTTTCTGGGGCAATTCGAAAGCCTTGTTCATAATAGCGAGCGGCAAAACGTGCCACACGCAATACGCGCAACGGATCTTCCAAAAAAGCATCAGAGACATGGCGCAGAACGCGATTTTTGAGATCTCGCACACCATGATGAGGGTCGACCAGCTCCCCCGTATCACTTTGTGCGATGGCGTTGATGGTCAAATCTCGGCGCAGTAAGTCATCCTCGATGGTGACGTCTGGCGCGCTATAACAGCTAAATCCTGTATAGCCAGAACCGATTTTTCGTTCAGTTCTGGCAAGGGCATACTCTTCGTGAGTCTTTGGATGTAAAAAGACAGGGAAATCTTTGCCTACCTGTTGAAAGCCTTGGGCTAGCATCGCCTCTGGCGTGGTACCCACCACCACATAATCTCTATCCGAGATGGGTAATCCAAGTAATTTGTCACGTACCGCTCCACCGACGAGATAGACTTTCATTTAGGCTCTCTTACATCCAACCATCATTACGTTTTTTACGGCGTGGAATAATGTGAGGCAGAAGTAACCCTAAAATTAATCCAGCACCCGCCACACCACCACCATACATAAACCACTGTAAAATTAACTCACGACGGCGATCATCCAGATTCACTTCAGCAATGTCTAACTTTTTACCCGCTTTGATAAGCTCGTTTTTCAGTTTTTCATTTTCTGCTTTAAGTTGACGCACTTCGCTATCATTATCAGCCACTTTTTGCTGCATGTCCGCGGTGCGGGTATTCCAAGTATTATCAATGTTATCTAACTGTTGACGAAGCTTTTGATTTTCAGCTTCTAACTGTGGAATTCGACTTTTCATACTTGGGATGTCGCTGAGCTGATCCGTTGGTAACCAAACGGTGCGACCTTTGCCATCTTTAATCTGAGCAAATTTATTATCCACTGAAATCAGTTCAACGGATTCACCTGCGTTTAGAGAGCCAACAATGCGGTAGTTGGTACCCGGACCACTACGGACATAAGTCGATAAATCTTCAGAAACGTAGCGTGTTTCAGCGTTTGCTGTGATTGAAAGGCCTAACCCCATGATTGAAACAAGTAAAAGTGGAATTTTTCGCATAGTGTTTTTATCTTTTCACGGTGAATGAGTGTCTTATTAATTAAATACTAATAAGTAAAGCCTATTGGTGCAAACGTTAAAGCATAGAGTTGTGTAAATGTTGAATGAGAATGAGAACCTTCCTAAGTCACTGGATAATACAATTTTTAAGCATTTTATTGAAACAACCCTCTAAGGGAATTTATGTTTGTAGAATTTTTGGTTTCCGTGCGGTTTCTTTTCTCTGCTCTCAGGGATTGGGGTAATATGGATGGAGTAAAATTATTAAATAAGGAAATGTATGAACCACATAGAAGTTGAACTCAAGTTAGCGGCTCAGAGTTCTGCTATTGATGCTGTTCGCCAGTGTATTTCGACGCTTTCACCGCAACATTCGGCCCCTCGCAAGCTGACTAATATCTATTTTGATACGGCACAAAGACAGCTACGCCAATGGGATATGGGATTGCGCATTCGGGGCTGTGATGGTCGTTATGAGATGACGATGAAAACGGCTGGGCAAGTGATTAGCGGATTACACCAGCGTCCAGAGTTCAACGTGGAAATTGATTCCCCTGAAATCAATCTCGCGGCATTTCCAGCAGAAATCTGGCCAGAAGGAACGGATATTGCTCAACTCGAGGATGAGTTGGAAGTTTTGTTTAGCACCAATTTCACTCGTGAAACATGGTTGGTGAAATTCGAAGATAGTGAAATTGAAATTGTCTTCGACCAAGGGGAAGTCTCTGCAGGTGCGAAAGATTTACCGATTCAAGAATTTGAACTGGAACTAAAACAAGGCTTTGTGGCGGATGTACTGAATTTAGCGAAGAAATTCGCAGATATCGATGGCCTGAATCTATCCTCCCTGAGTAAAGCGGCGCGAGGCTACTCATTATTGGCGAATGAGCCAGTACCTTTAGTCCGTCCTGAGTCTGTGTTTGATTATGAAGAACAACCTATTGAAAAATCACTATTGCACATGCAGCAACTTTGCCAGCAGCATGAACAGTATTGGCTAGCGGATGGTGAACACGCGCGTCATGGGCTCAGTGAATTCTTACGCTTTGTTCAGGCTTTCTTAGTGCATTATCAAAACTCTGCACCGCATTTTGTTCATGATCTCCCTCTGGAACAATTACGTTTGGATGTGACTGACGAGACGGTCAGCGCAGAAGGTTTTTGTTACAGTAGTCAATGGCTAAAATGCAAACTAGCCTTTATTCAGTGGTTAACCGCCTTAACATATACCGATGTCGAATAGGTGCTGAATCTATGCCGCTTTCTTCCAAGCTTTTGCAGAACCAACACCAACGTATTATTCAGCAGTTTACGGAGCAATCTTCTGAGTTGCTTCCGTTAAATGAATCTGAACTGAATTTCCTGTCATTCAGTGATTTTGCGTTGAAACAGGTTCTCACCCATTCCCGATTTTTACAGCATATTCGAACACTGCCGCCAGTAGGTGATGAATGGGCTCGCTATGGGGAATGGCTGGAAGAAGCGCTAGCATCGGTGACGGATGAAGACTATTTGATGCAAGTTTTACGCACTTTTCGTCATCATATGTTAGTGCGTATCGCTTGGATGCAAACCTTAGAATTATGTACTCAGCGCGATACCATTGTGCAACTGAGCGAATTGGCTGAGGTATTGATTGTTGCGGCGCGAGACTGGCTATACAAAACCTATTGCCTCTTGTGGGGAACGCCGTGTGATCGTGCGGGAAATCCGCAGCCACTATTAGTACTTGGAATGGGGAAACTGGGTGGTAGAGAATTAAATTTTTCTTCTGATATCGACCTGATTTTTGCTTATCCCGAAAATGGGGTTACTCAAGGCGGACGTAAAGAGCTGGATAACGCGCAGTTTTTTACGCGCTTAGGTCAGAAGCTTATCCGCGTTCTTGACCAAGTCACCATTCACGGTTTCGTGTATCGCGTTGATATGCGTTTACGCCCATTTGGCGATAGCGGTCCATTGGTCTTCAGTTTTTCTGCTTTGGAAGATTACTACCAAGAACAAGGGCGTGACTGGGAACGCTATGCTATGGTCAAAGCCCGTATCATGGGGCCTGACAGCGTCCACTATGCGGATACGTTGCGTAAATTATTGCGCCCGTTTGTCTACCGTCGCTATATTGATTTCAGCGTCATCCAATCCCTACGTAATATGAAAAACATGATTGAGCGGGAAGTCCGCCGCCGTGGATTGGTCAACAACATCAAATTAGGCGCAGGAGGCATTCGTGAAATTGAGTTTATCTCCCAAGTTTTTCAGTTGATCCGAGGTGGGCGAGAACCTGCATTACAGTCACAATCTTTATTTACGGCATTGCAAGGCATTGAAGAACTTGCATTATTACCTGCGCAGCAAGTCACTCAACTGCAAGACAGCTATATCTTCCTGCGTCGGTTAGAGAATTTACTGCAAAGTATCGATGACCAACAAACCCAAACATTACCCGATGATGCTTTAAACCAGGCGCGTTTAGCGTGGGGGATGGGGTTTGCAAACTGGGCTGATTTTTATCAGCAACTGAGTACGAAAATGGCCACGGTACACCAAATCTTCGCAGAACAAATTGGTAGCGATGATGAGGAAGACCAAGTAGAAGAGTGCCATGAAGCATATATTACGCTCTGGCAAAGCGAGCTTTCCAAAGAGGAGCTGGCAAGTTATTTACCGTCAAAAGATGAACTCGTCGCAGAAAAAATGATCCACGGAATTAACCTATTCCGCCATGATCTTAATAAGCGCACTATCGGTCCTCGTGGACGTGATGTTCTTGATGAATTAATGCCCAAATTGTTGGCTAAAGTGGGTGAGCGCGAAGATGCAGGGAGAGTGATTGAGCGCATCACGCCATTACTGCTGAGCATTGTTAGCCGAACAACTTATTTAGAGCTTATGCTCGAATTTGACGAAGTGCTGACCCACGTTATTCGTTTGTGTGCGGCTTCACCAATGATTGCCGAGCAGTTAGCCCGCCATCCACTTTTGTTGGATGAATTACTCGACCCGCAATCCTTGTATCAGCCATTACCGCTCACCGCTTACCGTGATGAATTACGCCAATATTTAATGCGTGTACCTGAAGATGACGAAGAGCAGCTATTAGAAGCACTCCGCCAATTTAAACAGGCACAATTATTACGCATTGCCGCGGAGGATATCTCTGGGGTACTCCCTGTGATGAAAGTGAGTGACCACTTAACGTATTTGGCTGAAGCGATTATTGATGCGGTGGTACGCCAAGCATGGCAAATGATGGTCAAGCGTTATGGTGAGCCAGATCACTTAGCGCAGTTTGATGAAAAACAGTACGGATTTGCGGTACTGGGTTATGGAAAATTAGGCGGCTGGGAGTTGGGTTATAGCTCAGATTTGGATTTGGTTTTTCTGTTTGACTGCCCGATGAATGCGGTGACAACAGGGGATCGTTCCATCGAGGCTCGCCAATTTTATCTGCGTGTTGCGCAGCGTATTATTCATCTTTTTAGCACCCGCACGGCTTCGGGGGTATTGTACGAAGTGGATGCGCGCCTAAGACCTTCTGGTGAATCGGGCATGTTGGTCAGCACAATTCAATCTTTCGATGACTACCAAAAAAATGATGCGTGGACATGGGAACACCAAGCGCTGATCCGTGCTCGTATGGTATTTGGTGATAATTCTCTACAACAAAAATTCACGCAAATTCGTCATGAAACCTTATGTTTGCCGAGAGAGCCAGATGTGCTGCGTGAGCAGGTGCGGGATATGCGCCTGAAAATGCATCGGCATTTGGGAAGCCATCAGGAAAACGAGTTTGATTTAAAAGCGGATCCGGGCGGGATCACTGACATTGAATTTATTGCTCAATACTTAGTGCTGCGTTTTGCTATTGATAACCCAGCGCTGACTCGCTGGTCTGATAATGTGCGTATTTTTGAGTTAATGGCACAGTATGATTTTATGCCAGAAGAAGAGGCGTATGGCTTAACGCAGGCGTATGTCACGATGCGTAACGAGCTACACCATTTAGCGCTACAATCTTTACCGAGTCGGGTAGATAGCCAGCAATTTGCGAATCAACGAGCTTTGGTGCTTGCCTGCTGGAAAAAATGGCTTGAGTAATTGATTAGCTAGCAAATTATTTAGGCGATATCGCGCAGTATGCTAGTATTAGCGGCAATTAATTTCAGATTTTCTTTTCATAACTGGAGTGCGGGATGAAAGTAACCCTTCCTGATTATAAGCAAGCAGGTGTATTGGTTGTTGGTGATGTCATGTTAGATCGCTACTGGCATGGACCTACGAATCGCATTTCACCTGAAGCGCCGGTTCCGGTTGTTAAAGTGACGATGGTGGAAGAGCGCCCAGGTGGCGCTGCAAACGTGGCAATGAACATTGCATCACTCGGTGCAAATTCTCGCTTAGTGGGTTTAACAGGGATTGATGATGCGGCAAAAGCGCTGACCGAGAACCTGAATGGCGTGAATGTGCGCTGTGATTTTGTAGCAATTCCAACGCATCCAACCATTACTAAGTTACGTGTTTTATCCCGTAACCAGCAGCTGATCCGCCTCGACTTTGAAGAAGGGTTCGAAAATGTGGATGCACAGCCAATGTTAGAGCGCATCGAACAAGCTCTGCCACATATTGGCGCGTTGGTGCTGTCTGACTATGCGAAAGGTGCATTAACCGAAGTTGAGAAGATGATTGCGCTGGCGAATAAAGCAGGCGTGCCTGTTCTTATCGACCCGAAAGGCAACAACTTCGAACGTTATCGCGGAGCAACCCTGT
Organism: Providencia sp. wls1922; assembly: GCF_009706505.1. Taxonomy (NCBI): domain Bacteria; kingdom Pseudomonadati; phylum Pseudomonadota; class Gammaproteobacteria; order Enterobacterales; family Morganellaceae; genus Providencia; species Providencia sp. wls1922. The sequence goes on from NZ_WLUG01000094.1 coordinate 50,101, forward strand.
TAACGCCAAATATGTCTGAATTTGAAGCGATAGTGGGTCGCTGCAAGGATAATAAAGATGTTGAAGAAAAAGGGATGCAGCTTCTTGAGTCTTTAGAGTTATCAGCACTGTTGATTACTCGCTCAGAGCAAGGGATGAGCTTGATCCGCCGCAATGAGGCACCTCTACATTTACCGACTGAAGCACAGGAAGTCTTTGATGTGACAGGGGCTGGCGATACGGTCATTGGCGTATTGGCGGCATCAATTGCATCAGGTCGTCCATTGCATGAAGCTTGTGCATTAGCGAATGCAGCGGCGGGTGTTGTGGTTGGTAAATTAGGGACTTCAACGGTTTCCCCTATTGAATTAGAAAATGCGATCCGTGGTCGCGCAGAGAATGGTTTCGGCGTAATGACCGAAAGCCAGCTTAAGCAAGCCGTAGCCGATGCGCGTGCTCGCGGTGAGCGCGTAGTGATGACCAATGGCTGTTTCGATATTCTGCATGCAGGACATGTTTCCTATTTGGCAAATGCACGTAAATTGGGTGATCGCCTGATTGTTGCGGTAAACAGCGATGCATCGACTCGTCGCTTGAAAGGCGAAACTCGCCCAGTTAATCCATTAGACCAGCGTATGATTGTGTTGGGCGCATTAGGTGCCGTGGATTGGGTTGTGCCATTCGAGGAAGATACACCTCAGCGTTTGATCTCCGAAATTCTGCCTGACATTTTAGTAAAAGGTGGTGATTATCAGCCAGATGAGATTGCCGGTAGCAAGGAAGTGTGGGCTGCTGGTGGGCAAGTGATGGTTCTGAATTTCGAAGATGGTATTTCAACCACTAATATCATCAAAAATATTATGAAAACCAAATAATTAAACATTATTTGGTGTCAGTGAATTAGCCTAGCTTTTTGTTTGCATTTAAATGCGTACAGAAGTTAGGCTTTTTTGTTTGTGATAGTTTTTCTTAAATGTTAGCTTATTGTGACGTCAATAATTGACGTCACTCTATCATCATTTATTCTATAACCACTAGATTGGATGTCATAGGATAGATGATGATAAAAATGATGGAACTGTCTTCTAAGCACCGTAAGACAATGGTGGATATACTCACTATACCGCCAAAATCTGGAATTAAATGGGATGATGTCTTAAGCCTAATTTGTAATTTAGGTGGAAAAGTTAAAAATGGTAATGGTTCACGGCGAAAATTTATTTTGTTCGGCTCTTTGTTTCAGACGCATGAACCCCATCCAGGTAATGTAATGGATAAAGGTGCTATTAGTGGCTTAAGTGAATGGTTTGAGAATGTAATTGGAGTGAAATATGATTAAAGGAAGCAATGTCATGATAATCGACGGGCATCCGGCGTCTGTCGCTTATGAATCTGAAATTAAAGCATTTAGAGGTAAGTTTTTAGATGTAACAGGCTATTGTGATTTTGTCTCAGATAGTATCGAGGGATTAATACAAGAAGCGAAAATTTCACTGGGGGAATATGTACTGACTTGTCAGGAAGAGGGAATTAAACCCTTTAAAGACCAAGAGACGATTAGGTCTTTTACTTTGCGATATCCCAGCCATTTGGAGCCACGTCTAGATGCAATAGCAACCGCTAATAATTTATCTAAAAATCAATATATTGTTCAATTATTAGAGCGTGAGCTTATTTCGAAGTAAAAAGGTATTTGCAAGGTAAACGTGCCCTGAAATTTAATTAAAACATTCAGGGCACTGTAATTTTTGAATCAATCTTCTTGTTTTTCTTCAATCACTTTTTCATCTGAAAAACGGGCTTCAAGTGCGCTAACGCGCTGCTCCATTTTCATCAGTTTTTCGCGAGTGCGCAGTAAAACTTGTGTTTGAATATCAAACTCTTCTCGGCTGACTAAATCTAATTTACCAAGCTGAGATTGCAGCAGTGAACGAAGCTTTTTATCAAAGTCTTCACCTAAGTCACGCACGCCTTTTGGTAATGCACCTTGAATTTGGCGGGCAACTTGTTCAATTTTTTTCGGATCGAGCATTCGCGGGTCCTTCAGTTTCAATATAACATCAGCTTTAAGATAGCGTCAGTTTCACAATAAATAATGTGGGGTAGTGTAATACCTGCGGCGTTATGAATAAACCACCTTCTTCTATTATTATGGAAACACACTGCTTCATCTTGTTTTTATTGGCGAAAAGTGTGAGTAAGTTTCCAGTTTATCGTTTGTTCGTTGCACCATTGAATTATTGGAGTTATATTGATTGCGTAATCTCAGGGCGGGGTGAAAGTCCCCACCGGCGGTAACATGCATCGCGCATGAAGCCCGCGAGCGCTTTGTTATCTTTGGCATTATTGTCATGGATAGGAAAGGTCAGCAGATCCAGTGTGAATCTGGAGCCGACGGTTATAGTCCGGATGGGAGAGAATCACTGTATCTGCATGTTTGTACCTATTGGGTGCAACATTGTTCTACATATTGAATGGCGAAACGGCTGTGAAGTCGTTATGTTTATTCATTTCTCGTACTCCTAAGACTGCCCTGGTTCTGGTAACTCAAATATTGTTAATTTAAGAAGGTTTTTACCATGAATCAGACGCTACTTTCCGAATTCGGTAATCCAACCGAGCGTGTTGAAAATGCAATTGAAGCCCTGCGCCAAGGCAAAGGTATCTTAGTTCTCGATGATGAAGATCGTGAGAATGAAGGTGACTTAGTGTTTGCAGCAGAAACCATGACCACCGAGCAAATGGCAATGACCATTCGCTATAGCAGCGGCATTGTGTGCCTGTGTATTACGGAAGAACGCCGTAAGCAGCTTGATATTCCGATGATGGTGGAGAAAAACACCAGCCAAAACCAAACCGGTTTTACGGTCACTATCGAAGCGGCAAAAGGCGTAACAACAGGCGTTTCTGCGGCTGACCGTATCACAACGATTAAAACCGCAATTGCGGATAACGCGGTACCTGCGGACATTAACCGTCCAGGTCACGTATTCCCTCTGCGCGCTCGTGAGGGTGGGGTATTAACTCGCCGTGGTCATACTGAAGCGACAATCGACTTAGCTGTACTGGCAGGTTTCAAACCCGCTGGAGTACTGTGTGAGTTAACCAACGATGATGGCAGCATGGCGCGTGCGCCAGATGTGGTGAAGTTTGCTCGTGAGCACAACATGACCGTTGTGACTATCGAAGACTTAGTGAACTACCGCCTTCAGTTGGAAAAAAAGCCAGCTAATTTGCTAGGTTTTTAAAACGTTTTGCTTATAGAGTCATCGGCCACAAAGTTGCACACCTTTGTGGCCTCTTCAAATTTTTTGATGATCATTCTCATAATTCTCCCACTGTGTTTTTTCTAAAAAAGGGTATGCTGATACTCATTATCCTTTTTGTGGAATTGAGGTCATCATGTCGACAAATAACCAACACTTAACCCATCGAATGCCTGCGGTATTTATCGGTCATGGTAGTCCGATGAACGCGATTAACCATAATTCATACACTGAAGCATGGGAAAAACTGGGCAAAACCTTGCCTAGACCGCGTGCGATTTTGGTGATCTCAGCACACTGGTATACCCGTGGAACGGCGATCACCGCGATGGTTAAACCGAAAACTATCCATGATTTTGGTGGTTTCCCTGAAGCTTTATACCAAATAGAGTATCCAGCACCAGGCTCTCCAGAACTGGCTAAACAGGTGGCTGAATTACTGTCTCCAGAACCAATTTATCAAAATAAAGAGGAGTGGGGGCTTGATCACGGTACATGGGAAATTTTAGTCCGTATGTATCCTCAAGCGGATATCCCCGTTATTCAGCTCAGTATTGATGGGTTGAAACCGGCGGCTTGGCATTATGAGCTGGGGAAAAAGCTGGCGACATTACGAAATGAAGGGGTATTGATTATGGGCAGCGGTAACGTGGTTCATAATTTAAGAGCGATGGATTGGCAAAATGCTAATGCAGCACCTTATCCTTGGGCAACCTCTTTTGAGCAGTTCGTGTATGACAATTTACGCAGTCACGAGCAGCCGCATCCGCTTACAAAAGGGTTAGATCGTGAAGATGGTAAATTATCGAATCCATCTCCGGAACACTTTTTACCTATTTTACCTATTTTAGGAACTTGGGATGGTGAAGAAGGGATAACTACGCCTGTGGAAGGCATTGTTTCTGCATCGCTGAGTATGTTGTCAGTGCAAATTGGCTAATATTTTCGAATCGATTAATGCTTTAAAGTTGATTAATACTGAGTATAAAAAATAAGAAAGCGGCACGAAATAGCTCGTTGCCGCTTTCTTTTTATCAGATACCCTATTTTTATCAAACTACTAAATATTAGTCGATAATGATATGTGGGTAGAAACGTGATAAATCCTGAGTAATCAGTTCTTTATCTTCGCGAATACAGATGCCCGCAGGTTGGTCGTTAACTAACCAGCTGCCCACTAATGTATAGCTGCCTTCAAATTTTGGCAGTGAGTGGAATTGCTGGATAATCATCCCTTCTTCACCATAAGGACCATCTGCAGAAGCGATTTCTTTACCATTTTCGATGACGCGAATATTCGCACCTTCACGAGAAAATAGCGGTTTAATCACATAGCTTTCAAGCTCTGGTTTGTTACCATCCGCAAAGTAGGCTGGTAACAAGTTTGGATGATCAGGGAACATTTCCCATAACATTGGCAGCAACGCTTTGTTGGAAATAATACTTTTCCATGCTGGCTCTAACCAACGTACACCCGCATCTTGCAGCTTGGTTGAGAAGATTTCTCTGAGCATAAATTCCCATGGATACAGTTTGAACAGGTTACTAATGACCTGATCTTGTGTATCGGTGAATTCACCTTTTTCACCCAGCCCGATTTCATCTATATACAGGAATTCGGTCGCTACGCCAGCTTCATTCGCACAGTCTTGCAGATATTGGACTGTGCCACGATCTTCTTCGGTATCTTGGCAGCAAGCCATATGTAGCAAGCGGAAACCATATTGATCTTTCAGCTCACCAAAACGCTCAATCAGCTGCTCTTGGATGCTGTTAAACTGGTCAGCATTTTCTGGCAGTTTTCCAGCTTCGATTTGGTCTTCTAACCAAATCCATTGGAAGAACGCTGACTCATACAGTGATGTTGGTGTATCCGCATTATTTTCCAGTAGCTTAGGTGGATTTACGCCATCGTAAGCTAAGTCTAGGCGGGAATATAATGAAGGCTGCTCACTTTTCCACGAACTACGGACAAATTCCCAACAGTGTTTAGGAATTTGGAAGCGAGCGAGTAATTCGTCGCTTTCAACAACGCGCTCAACCACTTTTAAACACATTTGGTGAATTTCAGCGGTAGCTTCTTCAATTTCTTCAACTTGCGCTAGCGTGAATTGGTAATAGGCATCTTCAGACCAGTACGGTTCGCCATACATAGTGTGGAAGTGAAAACCAAACTCATCCGCTTTTTCGCGCCAGTTAGGACGCTCTACAATAGGAACACGTTTCATTACTTATCAACCACCCATTGAACGGGAAGAGGATGAGCTGGATTTCGCGGACGAAGATGAGCGTTGCGCTGTCGCTTGTTTGTTGACTGTGTCACCGAAGCCGCCACGAGTAATAGTAGAGGTGGTGGCAGGTTTTGGTGCCATCGCAGTTTTTGGTACGCTCATTGAACGACCCCCGGCAACGGCTGGACCATAACTTTTACCCGTTGCATCAACAAATTTACCATTTGCTGGGCTTGCTGGGTTTTTAGAGCTAAACAGCGGTTGAGATGGTGCGCTACCGCCCATCATACGACCCATCATGTAGCCCATCATTAATGGCATCCACATGCTGCCACTGCTTTGTGATTGAGCCGCTGGCTCGCCGGCTGCTGGTGTGCTTATACCTGCGATACCTGCTTGAGCTGGAGCCTGAGTACACATTGCTTCACCAAATTCCGCTACGCAATCTTCTTGAGTTGCGTATTTTGGCGCTGTTTTAGCAGCTTCATTCAATGCGTTGTTATACGCAAGGGTGCATTGATCTGCTTGAGATGGATTTGCTTGGCTACAGTCTTGAGCGTTAGTGTACAGAGACACAGTTTCATCGCTCTCTTCACACGCAGAGAGCATAAATACAGCACTGACCGCTACAGCGACAGGGGCTAAACGGTATGAGCGCCAAGACTTACGGAAGGCGTTCTGATTAATATTTTTGGTACGCTTCATGGTCATGGTAATTACCTTGAATAAATAATAAGTAAGAGGTTCGAGATGTTGCCCTTAGAATAGGGGATATAGGATAAAAATTAAAGTACAAATGCTGCACAAATAATGGGAAATGATGGAATTAGCGAAATTGATTCCATTTTTGCATGTTGTTGGTGAAATCTAATGCCGAGTAATTCCTATTTTTCTTTGATATCAATAAATTAATTATGACGATTTTTTGACTATAGTCTCAATTAACCTCAGTCAGAATTGACTGAATTTTAAGAATTAGATGAATAAATAATACGGTAAGTTATTCATTATTTAGAGAACAGACAAATTCGCGTTATTTTAAAATAAGTGTCTGGATGATCGAGCTAAAAAAATAGCCCGCCATTTGGGCGAGCTATCTTCATCGACTAAATTAAATGATTATTTAATTTGGGGTGCAGTCGAGTTGCGAATAATGCTGTCAGGTGAAGTTTGGATCTCTTTACCTAAGCTAGCATTTAAACGAGCAATATCATCTTCGTTTAACGTACCACGCGCAAATTCGATGTTCAGTTGGTTGATCATATAATCGTAACGGGCGTTAGACAGGTTTTGCTTCGCTTGATACAGCGCAGTTGTTGCTGTTAACACGTCAACGATAGTACGAGTACCCACTTGGTAGCCAGCTTCCATTGCATCTAATGAGCTCTGGGCTGAAACAACAACTTGTTTATAAGCGTTGATGCTACTGATTGATGATGTCACGTTGTTATACGATGAACGAACCAATTGGATGACGTTACGGTAAACGCTTTCCAGTTGTTCACTCGCACTTTGGAAACCATATTGTGCCTGTTCAACTTGTGAACTAACCATTCCACCTGAATATAATGGCAGGCTTAAGGTTAAACCAATGCTGTTTTGGCCATTGTAGCTGTTATTTGCGCCACCGGTACGATCGTAACCGCTACCGTGGTTATAAGTGTTTGCTACGCTAGTTGATGCATCTAAGCCTACAGTTGGCATATGACCAGTTTCTGCTAAACGGATGTTTTCACGAGAAACGTCTTGCGCTAAGCGGGCGCTCAGTAAGCTCAGGTTACGTTGTTCGGCTTCTTTTAAGATAGATTCAACATCGTCTGGATTAGCAGTTTTGAAGCGGTCGATATTTAAAGACGCTAACTGGCTGTAGTAAACACCACTGACTTGGCGAAGTTTTTCAACCGCGTTAACTAAATCATTGCGACCTGCGACTTCTTGTGCAATCACGCTATCGTAATTTGCACGGGCGTTTTGCACGTCAGTGATTGCGACTAAACCGACGTTAAAACGTTGCGTTGTTTGGTCTAACTGGCGGTAAACCGCTTCTTTGTTGGCTTGGATGTAAGATAACGCATCAATGGCTTTCAATACGTTAAAATAAGCCGTTGCGGTATCTAAAATAAGCTGTTGCTGGCTTGTCTGATAGGTAACATCAGAAATTCCTGCGGTTTTTTCTTGAAGATCCAACTGACGCCATTTTGACATATCAAATACAATCTGGGTCAATTTCAATGATGCATTAAGACCTGTGCTTTCTGTGTTGCTAGCATCACGGTAACCGCTGCCATAGGTTGCTCCAGCGCCTAAGCCTAATTGCGGTAACAGCGGGCTACGTGCTTCATTGATTTTCTCAAAAGCTTGATTACGCTCAGCAAATGATTTTCTGAGTTCCGGGTTACTCTCTTTGGATTTTTGGTAAACCTGAAGTAAATCTTCTGCGTAACTATTAGCACTGAGACCCACAAAACTCATCGCAATAAAAAGGGGAAGCAGTTTCTTCATTTTGATTCCTTGATTAAACAGCAAATTATATGGAGCCTGTTGTCTAAAACTTATCATGTTAAGGACGATGATAGGCTGTTGGAACTCTGAAAAGAGAGACCGTTCTCAAAACAGACCCTATTGTTGCTCATAAATTTGAATAATGGCGCACATTGTAACAGAGGTGTGGCACGGAAAACGGTAGCCTTTTGTGCCATTTAGTCTCAATTTGTTTAAACATTACCTCATCTAAGGTTAAAAAACCTTAAAAACTGATTTAATCCTTTCATCTTTGTTAGTATAAAAATGAAAGGATTAGGAGACTATCAATGAATAATAAAATCGAAAATCCGATTAAATACAGTAAAAATGATATTGAAATTATATCTAAGCGTAAATTATTTAACGGTTTTTTTCAAATGATTGAATATCGATTTAAACATCGATTATTTGAGGGGGGCTGGAGCAAAGAAATTGTTCGCGAAGTGTTTGAAAGAGGGCATGCGGGGGCAATACTGCCTTATGATCCACAAACCGATAATGTCGTATTAATCGAGCAAATTCGATTCCCTGCTTTTGAATCAAGCGAAACGCCATGGTTGTTAGAGATAGTGGCGGGAATGATTGAAGACAACGAATCCCCTGAAGAGGTGGTTCGTCGCGAATCAACGGAAGAAGCGGGTCTCACTATTGGACGCATAGAAAAATCGATTAGCTATTTATCAAGCCCTGGTGGCACCAGCGAGCGGATTCATGTTTTTGTTGGAGAGGTCGATAGCTCGTTGGCAAAAGGCATTCATGGCTTAGCCTCAGAAAATGAAGATATCCGAGTGCATGTCGTGAGCCGAGAGCAAGCTTATCAATGGGTTGAAGAGGGCAAAATTGATAATGCGGCAACCGTGATAGCCATTCAATGGCTACAACTGAATCACCAAAAGCTGCAAGAAAAATGGGTGAAACTGATTTAAATAACCATTAATCTAGTGAAGTGTGTGCTGATTAGCAGATATTGAATGGATAGTTAGGTTAAAATCAGTGACCTATGTACTTGATGGTTTAGGTGATAATACTTAGCGCTATTTTTAAGGATAAAGGAATACTTTGGACAGCCAGCTTAAAGTGACTGCTAATAACCCTAAAGTTATTAGAATCTTACAAGTTACTGATACGCATCTTTTTGCTGATACGGAAAACACCCTTTTAGGGATCAATACTTACCGAAGCTATCAGGCGGTACTTGATGCGATTGCAGAACAAAACTTACCTGTCGATTTAATCGTCGCCACAGGGGATCTCGTTCAAGACCAATCACCTAAAGCCTATCAACATTTTGCGGCTGGGATTGAACGCATTCCTGCACCTTGTGTTTGGCTACCTGGAAATCACGATTATCCCCCTGCGATGGTCGGTACCTTAAAAATTGCCGGTATTTCGAGTGCGAAGCAGGTCTTTATTGGTGATGACTAGCAAATTTTAATGCTAGATAGCCAATTACAAGATGTTGCTCATGGCGAGCTTTCTGAGCAGCAACTGGAATGGATGAAGCTGTGTTTAGACGAGCAGCCGACACGCACGACACTGATTATGCTGCATCATCATCCATTACCTTCAGGCTGCACTTGGCTAGATCAGCACAGTTTACGAAATTCACATATTTTGGCGGACTATCTTAAAAGCTACCCCAATGTGAAAGCGATGCTATGTGGACATATTCACCAAGAGATGGATGAAAACTGGCACGGCATCCGCCTGTTAGCAACGCCATCGACCTGTGTACAGTTCAAGCCACACTGTACCAACTTTGCTTTAGATACGGTTGCTCCAGGCTGGCGCTATCTAGAATTAACGGTGAATGAGCAAGGGGAAAAAGTGATTGAAACCCAAGTTTATCGTTTAAATACTCAGGAATTTAGTCCTGACTTTGATTCAGATGGTTACTAATGGCAACATTACTGTATATTCATGGATTCAATAGCTCTCCACAGTCTGAGAAAGCAAATAATCTTAAACAGTGGTTGGCAGTGCATTATCCTCAAATCAATATGATTGTTCCGCAATTGCCTAATTTTCCGCAGCAAGCGACAAAATTACTCGATGATATTCTTGCTGAACATCAGCATGAAAAAATCGGTTTAGTGGGTTCTTCATTGGGTGGTTATTTTTCCATTTATTTTTCTGAGCGCTACCAAATTCCCGCAGTATTAGTGAACCCAGCGGTACGTCCGTTTGATTTGCTCAGCGATTATCTTGGGGAAAATACCAATCCATATACCCATGAAACGTATGTGTTAGAACCCAAACATATGCATGAATTGAAGGCGTTGCATCTCGAAAAGATACGTTCACCAAACTTACTTTGGTTATTGCAGCAAATGGGGGATGAGGTACTTGATTATCGTCAAGCCGTTGCCTATCTTTCAGAGTGTAAGCAAACGGTGGAACCGGATGGGGATCATGCATTTGTTGGGTTTGAACGTTATTTCCCGCAGATCATTCGCTTTTTGTCTCTGGTTGATAACGCAGAGAAATAGTGCGAAAACGCCAATACACTGTTATTATCAACAGTAATTCACTGATTGAATATACCCAATCTTCTTGAATTATTTAGGGTATAGTTCAATTAATCATCTATTACCGCAGAATGACAACATGACTCAATCTAGTTATAACGCAGAGGACATTGAAGTTCTCAGTGGTTTGGAGCCTGTTCGCCGTCGTCCTGGCATGTATACCGACACCAGCCGACCGAACCATTTGGCTCAAGAAGTAATTGATAACAGTGTCGATGAAGCCTTAGCTGGACATGCCGGACACATCCAAGTGATTTTATACCCCGATCAATCCCTCGAAGTGATTGATGATGGGCGTGGTATGCCTGTTGATATCCACCCAGAAATGAAAGTCTCCGCGGTTGAACTGATTTTAGGACAACTGCATGCTGGGGGAAAATTCTCCAATAAAAACTATCAATTTTCGGGTGGTTTGCACGGTGTTGGTATCTCCGTGGTCAATGCGTTATCAAAGCGTATTGAAGTCACCGTGCGCCGTGATGGCCAAGTTTATCAAATTGCGTTTGAAAATGGCGAAAAAGTCGAAGATTTACAAGTCATTGGTACTTGTGGCAAACGCAACACTGGAACCAGTGTCCATTTCTGGCCTGATGAAAGCTATTTTGATAGCCCGCGTTTCTCCGTTTCGCGTTTAACTCATAACTTAAAAGCAAAAGCCGTTTTATGCCCTGGCGTACAAATTACGTTTAAGGATCTGCTCAATGAAACTGAGCAAAGCTGGTGCTATAGCGATGGGTTAACCGATTACTTAATGGAATCGGTGGATGGCTTTGAAGCGCTGCCTGCCAAGCCATTTACAGGTGAATTCTCTGCTGAAGTTGAAGCCGCTCAATGGGCGCTATTATGGTTACCCGAAGGTGGTGAGCTACTGACGGAAAGCTACGTTAACTTGATCCCAACAGCGCAGGGCGGTACTCACGTTAATGGGTTACGCCAAGGCTTACTCGATGCGATGCGTGAATTCTGTGAATTTCGTAATATTTTGCCGCGTGGAGTGAAGCTATCTGCGGATGATATTTGGGATCGCTGCGCCTATGTTTTATCTGTGAAAATGCAAGATCCGCAATTTGCAGGACAGACGAAAGAGCGCCTTTCTTCCCGTCAATGTGCAGCGTTTGTTTCTGGTGTGGTGAAAGATGCCTTTAGCTTATGGCTAAACCAGAATGTTCAAGTTGCTGAGCAATTGGCTGAAATGGCGATTTCTAGCGCCCAGCGTCGCCTGCGTGCGGCGAAAAAAGTGGTGCGTAAGAAACTCACGAGTGGCCCAGCATTGCCGGGTAAATTAGCGGATTGTAGCTCTCAAGATCTCTCCATGACAGAACTGTTCTTAGTGGAAGGGGACTCGGCAGGTGGATCGGCGAAACAAGCTCGTGATCGTGAATATCAAGCCATCATGCCGCTGCGCGGTAAGATCCTCAATACGTGGGAAGTTTCTTCAGATGAGGTTTTAGCCTCCCAAGAAGTTCACGATATTTCTGTCGCGATTGGTATGGATCCTGATAGCGAAGATATTTCTCAGCTACGATATGGGAAAGTCTGTATCCTCGCGGATGCGGACTCCGATGGACTGCACATTGCCACATTGTTGTGCGCCTTGTTTGTGCGCCATTTCCCTAAATTGGTCAAAGAGGGGCATGTCTATATGGCAATGCCGCCACTGTATCGTATCGATTTAGGCAAAGAGACTTACTACGCATTAGACGAAAGTGAAAAAAATGCGGTATTGGAAAGATTAAGCCGTAAAAAAGGCAAACCAAACGTCCAGCGCTTTAAAGGACTGGGTGAAATGAACCCGCCACAATTGCGTGAAACGACGTTAGATCCAAATACTCGCCGCCTCGTTCAGTTAACTATCGATGATGATAATTACACAGAAACTATGTCGAAGATGGACATGCTTCTGGCTAAAAAACGCTCGGAAGATCGTCGTAACTGGCTGCAAGAAAAAGGCGATACGGCAGAAATTGAGGTCTGATCATAATCGGATGAATAAGAGTAAGGAACGTATTGAATGAGTGAAATTACTCATGACGGTGTGGAGCGTTTACCGCTTCATGCCTTTACTGAAAACGCCTATCTGAACTACTCGATGTACGTCATCATGGATAGAGCGTTGCCATTTATCGGCGATGGACTTAAACCTGTTCAGCGCCGAATTGTGTATGCCATGTCCGAATTGGGGCTGAGCAACACGGCAAAATATAAGAAATCAGCCAGAACCGTCGGTGACGTATTAGGTAAATATCATCCGCATGGTGATAGCGCCTGTTATGAAGCGATGGTGTTGATGGCGCAGCCATTCTCCTACCGTTATCCTTTGGTTGACGGTCAAGGAAACTGGGGGGCTCCAGATGATCCGAAATCCTTCGCTGCGATGCGTTATACCGAGTCTCGCTTATCAAAATATGCAGAAGTTCTGCTCAGCGAATTAGGTCACGGTACCGTTGATTGGGTACCTAACTTTGACGGTACATTAAATGAGCCGAAAATGTTGCCTGCCCGTCTGCCAAATATTTTATTAAATGGTACCACGGGGATTGCCGTGGGTATGGCGACCGATATTCCACCACACAATGCGCGCGAAGTGGCAAGTGCGCTGGTGGCACTACTGGAAAAACCAAAGTTAAATCTTGATGAGATTATGCAGTTTATTCCGGGGCCTGATTACCCAACGGAAGCTGAAATTATCTCTTCACCGGAAGATATCCGTAAGGTTTACCAAAACGGTCGTGGCTCAGTGCGTATGCGTGCGGTATGGGAGAAAGAAGATGGTAATGCGGTAATCACAGCGCTGCCTCATCAAGTTTCCGGCGCTAAAATCCTTGAGCAGATTGCAAACCAGATGCGCGCGAAAAAGCTGCCAATGGTCGAAGATCTACGTGATGAATCAGATCATGAAAACCCAACGCGTTTAGTGATCGTTCCGCGCAGCAACCGCGTGGATCTTGATCAAGTGATGACCCACTTGTTTGCAACGACAGATCTTGAAAGAAGCTACCGTGTTAACTTAAACATGATTGGCTTAGATAACCGTCCGGCAGTGAAAGGATTGGTTGAGATCCTTACCGAGTGGATCACGTATCGTCGTCAAACAGTACGCAATCGCTTAAACCACCGTTTAGAAAAAGTATTAAGACGCCTACATATTTTGGATGGTTTACTCATCGCTTATTTGAATATCGATGAAGTCATTGAAATCATTCGTAATGAAGATGAGCCAAAAGCCGTCTTAATGTCGCGCTTTAATATTAGCGATACCCAAGCCGAAGCGATTTTAGAATTAAAACTACGTCACTTAGCGAAACTTGAAGAGATGAAAATTCGCGGTGAACAGGATGAATTAGCCAAAGAGCGCGATGAGTTACAAGCTATTTTAGGCTCAGAAGCTCGTTTGAATACCTTGATTAAGAAAGAGATTCAGGCAGATGCTAAAGCTTATGGTGATGATCGTCGTTCGCCGCTGCAAGAGCGCGAAGAAGCCAAAGCGCTTAGCGAGCATGAAATTCTGCCTTCGGAGCCGATTACTGTCGTCTTGTCTGACATGGGCTGGGTGCGTAGTGCGAAAGGGCATGATATCGAGCCAAGTAATCTGAGCTACAAAGCGGGGGATAGCTTCAAAGGCGCCGCCCGTGGTAAATCTAATCAAGCGGCGGTATTCCTTGATACCACTGGACGTAGCTATTCTGTCGATCCGCTGGAATTACCTTCTGCACGTAGCCAAGGTGAGCCGTTAACAGGGAAATTAACACTTCCACCGGGCGCGACGATTGAGCATGTGCTGATGGCGCCGGAAGAGCAGAAATACTTAATGGCGTCTGATGCGGGTTATGGTTTTATTTGCACCTTTAATGATTTGGTGACGAAGAATAAAACCGGTAAGGCGTTGATGTCGTTGCCTGAAAATGCAAAAGTAATGGCGCCGATTGAGCTAAATAACGAAAAAGAAGATTTGTTATTAGCCATCACGAAAGCCGGTCGCATGTTATTATTCCCTGTATCTGACCTTCCGCAATTATCCAAAGGGAAGGGGAATAAAATCATTAATATCACAGGGGCGCAAGCCGCAAGTGGTGAAGACCTACTGGTTTGGTTAATGGTGATCCCACCTCGAGCCTCGATCACACTCTATTTTGGTAAGCGTAAACTGAAATTTAAATCAGAAGACTTACAGAAATACCGTGCAGAGCGTGGGCGTAAAGGAACATCGTTACCGCGTGGTTTACATAACATTGAACGTATTGATGTTGATTCTGTGGATACAGAGTAAAAATAACAATAATTCAAGGGCTTGGTTAAAGCCCTTTTCATAAGTTAAGGAATATTATGCTAGCGCTAATTAGAGCTATCATTGTGATCATATTTACGATTTGTGTGTGTGTAGGTGGCAGTATCTACTGCCTATTTAGCCCACGAAATCCAAGACATGTGATGACGTTTGGTCGTATGTTTGGGCGTTTGTCCCATGTGTTCGGTATTAAAATGATTGACCGTGTTCCGGCTAAGGCAAAGGATTACGGTCCAAGTATTTATATCGGTAACCACCAAAATAACTATGACATGGTCACTATGTCGAATGGTGTTCAACCAAGAACCGTTACTGTGGGTAAAAAAAGCCTTGTTTTGATCCCATTCTTTGGCTTCTTGTATTGGATCACGGGAAATATTTTGATTGACCGTGGTAACCGTTCGAAAGCCCATAACACTATTTCCCAAGTTGCCGAGCAGATTAAATCTCGTAAGATTTCAGTCTGGATGTTCCCTGAAGGAACTCGTAGCCGTGGTCGTGGTTTACTGCCATTTAAAACGGGCGCATTCCATGCTGCGATTGCTGCTGGTGTGCCAATTGTGCCTGTTTGTGTGTCTACTACACAAAACAAAATTAGCTTGAACCGTTGGAATAATGGTCATGTGATTATTGAAATGTTGGATCCGATAGATACCTCGAAATACTCTAAAGATCAGGTTCGTGAGCTGTCGGAATATTGTCATGACTTGATGGAAGCTAAAATTAAAGAGTTAGATAAAGAAGTTGAAGAGCTGAATAAACGCTAATCTCCATACTTTTACTAAGTTCTATGATTTTACTAAGTTAATTGATATCGATAGTGGGAAGGTCATTCAGAACTTCCCACTATGTTATTCTGGCGATGTTATTTTCACTGCGAGACTTTTGCTCCACTATTTTCTCCGTCATATAATCCCACTCGTAATTATTACCACTCAAATTTATTATATTTTAATTATTGATACATATATTTTTAGAATTCTATGCCCTTTCGCGATATGATGGCTCGCAAATTTGTCGCAAGATAAATTATTGAATTCCAAATAGTGGTATCACCAGCACATACCTAAAAATACTCGTATAAATCACTAATTTATAATGATTTATTAAAATAATTTGCTGGTTTTTTATTTAGCGGAGAATCTATGTTATTCAGTCGTTGCCGATCATTGCTGATTAGCGGGTTGGCTGTGTGCTTATTGCAGGTATCAACTTATGCGAGTGCAGAAGGAACGACCGCACTCCCTGTTCCACCCTTGCTAGAATCCCGTTCGGGACAGCCACTCTTTTTAACATTACAAAAAATCCATTGGTCTTTCGATGGTAAATATTCAGCGGAAGTTTTAGGGATTAATGGTTCTTATCCTGGACCCACTATTCGCGTAAAAAACGGAGATGACCTCAAATTAATCTATAGCAATAGATTACCGGATGCCGTTTCAATGACGATTAGCGGGTTGCAGATCCCCGGCACGCAAATTGGTGGTGCAGCGAGACAAATTTCGCCAAATGCAGATTGGTCACCGGTGATCCCTATTCGCCAAAATGCGGCAACGCTTTGGTATCACGCGAATACCCAAGGTAAAATGGGACAGCAAATCTACAATGGTTTACTGGGAATGTGGATTATTGATGATGATTCCACAAAAGAGTTACGTTTACCAAAACATTACGGCGTAGATGATTTCCCGATTATTATTCAAGACAAACGTTTGGATAACTTTGGCGTTCCTGAATATCACACTGATGAGAATGGATTCCTCGGGGATACATTAGTGGTTAACGGTGTGCAAGATCCCTACATTGAAGTTTCTCGTGGTTGGGTACGTTTAAGATTATTAAACGCGTCTAATTCCAGACGCTATGTGATGAAAATCAGCGATGGCCGTCCTTTCGTGATGATAGCATCAGACCAAGGATTGCTAACGGTGCCTGCCAGCGTACAAGAACTTTCACTTGCACCGGGAGAACGTCGTGAAGTGCTGATTGATATGGCAAAAACTGCTGAACTGACGATTACAGCAGGGGAATCTGCCTCGTTGATGGATCGCGTAAAAGGGCTATTTGAACCGTCGAATAATTTAATTTCCACCAATGTGCTAACCATCAAAGCGACGGGATTAATGTCATTGGTGACGGATGATGTTCCAAAACAATTAGTTTTGGATACGACACAGATTACCTCCTCGATTACTAACCGTGATATCCAACTAAATGATCCAGTAGGCATCAATGGCGTAAAATTGGATACGGGGCGTGTGGATATTACTTCTCGCCAAGGCAGTTGGGAGCGTTGGAATGTCAGCAGTCAACAGCCTCAATCTTTCCACATTGAAGGTGTTCGCTTTAAAGTGATCAACTGTAATGGGCAGCCAGCTCAGCCAGATAACTTTGGATGGAAAGATACGGTTTGGATTGATGGGCGCTGTGAACTACTTGTGCAGATGCTGCAGCCGTCTTACAACCATTTCCCATTCCTGTTTTATAGCCAAAACCTTGAAAAAGCAGATTTAGGCTCAGTAGGACAACTGGTTATTACACCTGAAGATGGTAGTAACTAATTGAAACATTAGAAAAAGCCCGCAATTAGCGGGCTTTTTTACGTTAAAGATTAGCTTAATGCTACGCGTATACCGAATGCTACTAGCACCACGCCAAGGACTTTATCCACATATTTTTGTACTTTCGCTAGCCCTTTTCTAACGGGGGCACTTTGAATTAAGCACACCAAAATTGGCCAGTAAATCACAGCAAGACCCCAAATAATAAAGGCGAACCAGAGCTTTTCTGAGAATGTCGAATCCACACTAAGCACTTGAGTAAAAATCGCTAAGAAGAATAAAGTTGCCTTAGGATTTAAGACGTTACATAAGAAACCTTGCATGAACGCTTTTTTGAATGTGACATGCTCATGTTGATTGCTCATTAAATCAACACTCTGAGCCTTTTGCGGCATCAGGCTTTTAATCCCAATCCAGATTAAATACGCCGCGCCAGCATATTTAAGAATATTAAATAACCATGGCGTGGTAGTGATCAACACGGCGAGCCCTGCCACGCAATAAGACATATGAAGTGCAATAGCAACGATAATACCGAAGGCGGTCATCATGGCTGCGGAACGTTGGTAACGCGCTGCATTCTTGATAATTAAAAAGAAATCTGGACCTGGTGAGATCATGCCAAGGGCGGCAATCGTCGCGACCATGATACTGGTCTGATACATAATGTAATCTCTTTATTTTAGGTTGAACTAAACTGAGTAATAAGGGACTAAAAGCGTTGTAAACATCGTTTAGTGCATTGACTTGAGTCGTTCGAGTATAAGGGATTGAGTGGTATTTAAGGAAGATTAAATTTAGTCGACGAAGTATGTCTGTTTCCGTATAGTGTGCACAATTTTTATATTTCGTTTCTAAGGTGGTTAGATGAATATTAGCTTAATCGCAGCAATGGCGTTCGATCAGGTTATCGGCATGGAAAATGCGATGCCTTGGAATTTACCAGGTGATTTGGCGTGGTTTAAGCGTCAAACATTGAATAAACCTGTGATTATGGGACGCGTGACTTATGAAGCCCTAGGTCGTCCTTTACCGCAGCGTGTCAATATTGTTTTAAGTAGCCAAGCAGGCACAGAAACTGGTGTTATCTGGGTTAAATCAGTTGAAGAAGCATTAGAAGCCGCGAAGGCAGTTGAAGGTGCTGATGAGATTATGGTGATTGGTGGTGGTAAGGTTTATCAACAATTCCTTCCAATGGCGAATAAACTCTATTTGACTCACGTGGATGCTGAAGTGATTGGGGATACACATTTCCCTGCTTACGAGCCTGATGAATGGGACTCTATTTTCACTGAATATCATGAGGCAGACGAAGCGAATAGCCACGGTTTCTGCATTGAAGTTCTGACTCGTCGCGTTTAACCGTCGCTGCTCTAGTCAACAAAAATGGCACTGTTAGGTGCCATTTTGCTATCTATCATTTGGTATCTAGAGTAAACACTCACTCTTTGCGACGTTTCTGGTGAGATTTCTGTCTATGGAATGTTTTAGTTTCCCAGTGAAGTAGCGTTAAATCCCCTCCCCAGCAACAGCCAGTATCCATCGCATACACATGTTCCGGTGTAAACTTACCTTCCAATGATGCCCAATGACCAAAGAAAATGGCGTAATCTTCAGGGAATTGACTTGGTAGAGAAAACCACGGCTTCAGTGGAGCAGGAGCTTTAGCTGGGCTCTCTTTACAGATCATGTCCAGTTGCCCATTTGGAAAACAATAACGCAGGCGGGTGAGGGCATTGGTGCTGTAGCGTAAACGCGCCAATCCCATCAAACTTTCAGACCAATTGTTTGGCATGTCGCCATACATAGAGTCAATAAATAGCGGATATGCATCGCTTGAAAGCACGGCTTCCACTTCGCGAGCGCACATTTTTGCGGTTTCGAGATCCCACTGTGGCGTAATGCCAGCGTGGGTCATGACCATTTTTTGCTCTTCATCGACTTGTAAAAGTGGCTGACGGCGTAACCAATTGATGAGTTCATCGATATCGGGCGCATTGAGTAGCTCATCAAGATGGTCTTTAGGTTTATTGCGACTGATTTTGCAGTAGATACCAATTAAATGTAGGTCATGGTTGCCTAACACTAATCGTGCTGATGAGCCTAAACTTTTCACATAGCGTAAGACTTGCAATGACTCGGGTCCACGAGCAACAAGGTCACCCGTTAGCCACAATGTATCTTGCTGTGGATCGAAATTCACGCTATCGAGAAGTTCCCGCAGCTCACGATAACAACCGTGTATATCACCTACAATGTATGTGGACATAATTAATTAATCAGTGTTGGGATAGCGAGGCGAAATGCAGGAATATCAACATGAAAATGATTTCCTTGATCGCTCAGCATAACGTAATAGCCTTCCATCGTACCCATTGGTGTTTCTAAGATAGCACCGCTGGTATAGCGATATTCTTTGCCCGGTAGGATAACGGGTTGTTCACCCACCACGCCTTCACCTTGCACTTCAGTTTTACGGCCATCACTATTGGTAATGAGCCAGTAACGGCTCATTAACTGTATAGGAATTCGCCCTAAATTGCGGATACAAATAGTATACGCAAAGACAAAACGGGCAATGTCGGGCTGGGATTGGCTTTCTATGTAGACACTTTGAACTTGGATGCTCACATTGGGATCATTCAGCATAGTGCCTCCTCAGATTCTCTATTCCGATAAATTACACAGATAGTTTGCCATCTTACAATAGTGCTCAACGGAGATATTCTCAGCGCGCGTTCCCGGGTCGATACCCAGTTCGGTTAACTGCTCAACGCTGAATAAATCCCCAAGACTATTGCGGATAGTTTTACGACGTTGGTTAAATGCTTGGGTTGTAATACGGCTCAATACTTTAATATCCTTCACTGGGTATGGATTTTCCTTGTGAGGGATCAATCTTACTACCGCAGAGTCCACTTTTGGTGGTGGCGCAAAGGCAGTAGGCGGAACTTCAAGCACAGGAACAACATTGCAGTAATATTGCGCCATTACGCTTAAACGACCGAAAGCTTTGCTTCCAGGACCTGCTACTAATCGATTAACCACTTCTTTTTGCAACATGAAATTCATGTCGGAAATTTGGTTGGTGAATGTAAACAGGTGGAACATCAACGGTGTTGAGATGTTATAAGGCAAATTACCAAATACGCGTATTGGCTGTCCAGCTTGTTTCGCCAGTTCACCAAAATCGACAGTCATCGCATCTTGCTGGATGATGGTTAGCTTGTCTTTCAGCTGTGGATGGACATGCAGACGAGCAGTAAGGTCGCGGTCAAGTTCGACAACCGTCATTTTATCCATGCGGCTGCCAACAGGTTCAGTTAATGCCCCAAGACCCGGACCAATTTCTACAATGGCTTGTCCTGGTTGTGGGTGCATTGCATCTACAATACTGTCGATAATAAATTGGTCAGTTAAAAAGTTCTGCCCGAAACGTTTGCGGGCAAGGTGCCCCTGATGGACTCGATTATTCATGAATTCTTTTGTGTCATTTGGATAGCTAATTTCAATGCGGTGATGAAACTGCCCGCATCGGCTTGACCCGTACCTGCTAATTCAAGCGCTGTGCCGTGATCGACGGAAGTACGGATAAATGGCAGACCAAGGGTAATATTTACCGCTCTGCCGAAACCTTGGTATTTTAACACAGGTAGCCCCTGATCGTGATACATCGCTAATACGGCGTCTGCATCGGTTAAATACTTCGGTTGGAAAAGCGTGTCTGCGGGTAAAGGACCGATTAAGGTAATACCTTGTTTACGCAAGGTTTCTAGGGCTGGAATGATGGTTTCAATCTCTTCCATTCCCATATGTCCGCTTTCTCCGGCATGAGGGTTAAGCCCACAAACATAAATGTGCGGGTTTTCAATACCAAACTTGGTTTGCAGGTCATGATGCAAAATGGTGATCACTTCATGCAAGCTTTGTTGGGTAATTGCCTCGGAGACATCTTTTAGCGGCAGGTGCGTGGTCGCTAAAGCGACACGTAATTCTTGTGTTGCAAGCATCATCACAACGCGGTCACAGTGGCTTCTATCTGCGAAAAATTCGGTATGTCCACTAAATGGAATACCAGCGTCATTGATAATGCCTTTGTGAACAGGCCCCGTTACGATGGCAGAAAATTCACCATTCAAACAGCCATCACAAGCGCGGGCTAAAGTTTCAGTAACATATTCACCATTACGAACATCGAGTTTTCCAGCTTCTGCCAGTACACTCAGTGAAACGGGAACAATCGATAACTGCCCTGCGACGGAAGTCTGTGGCTGTTTTGCATCATATTCGCGTAATGTTAGCGGTAAATTGAGAGTTTTAGCGCGTTGAATAAGCAGGTCTGGGTCTGCGCAAGCCACAAGCTCGACAGGCCATGCCTGCTGAGCGAGTTGGATCAGAAGATCTGGGCCTACCCCGGCAGGTTCACCGGGGGTGATGACGATTGGCTTATTTTGCTTGTTCATCATTAGATTGGCTTTGGCGACCATCAACGATATTCACATAAGCCGCAGCGCGTTGTTCTTGCATCCAAGTCTGCGCTTCTTCGTTAAACTTACGATTGAACAGTAAACGGTACGCTTGATCTTTCTTCGCGGCATCAGTTTTATCAACGCTGCGAGTATCTTCTAACTGAATTAAGTGCCAGCCGAAACTTGAAGGTACAGGTTGGCTGATTTCACCTTTTTTCAGTTTCATCAGTGCATCACGGAATGCAGGATCGTAAACATCAGGCATATTCCAACCTAATTCCCCACCTTTTAATGCACTACCTGGATCTTCGGAGTTTTCTTTAGCCGCTTCTTCAAATGAAATTCTGCCGTTACGGATCTCTTGAGCCAGTTGAGTCAGTTTTTGTCTTGCTGTTGCATCATCCATAATTGGTGATGATTTCAGTAAGATATGACGCGCTTTCACTTCGGTGACGGATATTGGCTGGTGAGTATCACCAGTAACGTCATTGACACGTAAAATATGGAAGCCTACACCAGAACGAATTGGACCAACGATATCGCCTTTCTTCGAGTTTTTCAGTTGGTCAGAAAAGACCACTGGCAGCTCTTGCAAACGTGACCAACCCATGTTTCCACCTTTCAGTGCTTGAGGGTCAGCAGAGTAAGCAATCGCTAATTTACCGAAATCAGAGCCTTTTTTCAGGTCAGTTAAGATTTTATCAACTAACGATTCTGCTTTTGATAACTGTTCTGGCGTTGGGTTCTCTGGCAGTGGGATCAGAATGTGGCTTAAATTTACGCCTTTCTGAGCATTCATTTGAGAATCCATTTGCTCAGCTAATGCATCAACTTCCTGAGGCAAAATGGTGATACGGCGGCGAACTTCGTTATTACGCACTTCCGCTAACAGCATTTCCTTACGGATTTCGCTGCGGTATTTGCCCATATTGATACCATCCGCAGTCAGGCGTTTTTCCATCTGCGGTAAGGTTAAATTGTTTTGGCGAGCAATATCCGCGATAGTCGCATTCACAGCTTCTTCAGGGATATTAATCTGCATTTGGTTAGCCATCTGCAACATGATGTTATCCATAACCAAACGGTCGATGATTTGCTGGCGCAGGGTTTGATCATCAGGAACTTGTTGATTTGCATTACGTGCATTCAACTTCACTGTATTGATCATATTCTGGACGTCGCTTTCAAGTACAACTCCGTTGTTGACAACCGCAGCCACTTTATCCATTTGCTGTGGCGCAGCTAAACTTGCAGAGCTTGCGAACATCAGTCCCAGAATAAGCGTTCTCCAATTCTTCATAATGGTCCTATAAAATTGACTTTTATTCCGCATATGCGGGCTAATCGTGATCGTTATGTTGTTTGTTATCAGAAAGCACGTTGATAAGGAATAATACCTTGTTTCAACATCTCCTGACTACCTAAACTATGATTGTTATTTAGGCCTCTAAGTTCCACGTTGATAGACCATTTATTGTCATATTCACTGCTGAACTTCTCATTTTGCCAACCCACAATCTTACGTTCGTATCCTAAATTCACCGCCCAACAGCAGGCATTGTATTGTAATCCGACAAGCTGGCTCGCCGATTGTTGCTGCTTAGTATCGTAATAGTAAGAACCAACAAAGCCCCAGTTTTCACTTAATGGCCAGCTGACAACAGTACCAATCTGGGAAATACCTTGTTGGTATTCAGGTAGTTTATATACATTCTCATTATCTTTTTGATATGTAGCTTGGATATAGTCACGGTCAACAAAACGGTAATTCAGCTGAATTAGTCTATCGGCATCAAAGCGATATTCAGTAACCGCATTTCCCATGGTGATGTTACCAAGGCGGCGGTCATACTGTAAGTTCCCTCTAATGCCCCAGTTTTCATCAATGTGCCACATGGCATCGGTTGCCCACAGCAATGATCCCGTATCACTCTTATCATCAATTTTTCGCGTTGAATTCCCCGCGCGAGGGCGCTCTAAATAGTAAATTTGCCCGACGGAGAAATTGAAGCGCTCAGCTAAATTTTCATCATAAATACGGGTGGTTAAACCGGTTGTGAACTGGTTTGCTGAAGCGATACGGTCTAAACCACTGTATATACGGTCACGGAATAAGCCCGAATAATCAGATTGTAATAATGATGAGTCGTAGTTATTGATATTGTCCTGATCTTTATACGGAATATATAAATACTGAACTCGTGGCTCTAAAGTTTGAACAAAATCACTGCCTTGGAATAGGTCGCGCTCAAATACCACCTTCGCATCACTCTTAAACATTGGCAGCACACGGGTGACATTTTTTTCTAGGCTGCTATTTTCTTGGGCTTTAGGGATATCTTGATCATAGTGAGTTGCAAATAGTCTTACGCTGTTATTCATTTGCGCCCAACCGTTAGACAGCGGCATGCTGACTTCAGGTTCGATATGCAAACGGGTTGCGTCTGGGTTATTTTCACCCACACTAGTAAAACGAGCAGCTTGTGCGTAGGTATGGAAATCCAACATACCGACGTCATTTTGGTAATAGTTAAAATCGATTTGCGGTTCAGCTTTATAAGCACGCTTATTTGGGTTATCCACAAAGATTTGGAACTGTTTGTGAGACACTTTCATGTTCCAATTGGTATCAGAATAGCCGACGTTAAATTTCTGTGTGGCATAACCATCAGTGGTGCTACCGTACTGAGAGCTAAAATCAGTAAAGTATTGGGGATCACTTACTTTAGTGTAGTCGGCACCAAAGTTCCAGTGCTGAGCAAAGGTCCCTGAGTGGCGCCAGTAGAATAACCAACGGTCATCGCTGTCACGGGCATCACGCTTACCATTTTCTTTATCTTTAATATAAGCACGATCGTGGTTAATAAAGTCAAATGCGATGGTCCCCGTACCTGGTGTGATTAAATAACGGAATTCGTTATTTAATTTTACGCCTCGGTGGGTCATAAATTGTGGCGTAATCGTCGCATCGTAATTTGGTGCGATGTTCCAATAATACGGCAGCGTGAACTCTAACCCGTCGTTGTTTGAATAGCTTCCCATTGGGATTAAGAAACCAGAACGGCGCTTGCTACCAATCGGTAACTGCATATATGGGCTATAGAACACAGGCACATCTGCGATACGGAAACGAGCATGCCAAATTTCTGCGACTTCTTCTTCGCGGTCAATAATCACTTCAGAGCCAGCAACGCTCCATGTATTACTGCCCGGTAAGCAGCTGGTGAAAGTCCCGTTTTCCATAATGGAATAGCGGTTTTCACCTCGCATTTTCATTTTTTTCGCGTCACCGCGACCTTGACGACCTACCATCATGTAGTTACCGTCATCAACGTCAGTGTTTTTATTATCTAAGTTTGACCACGCTGAAGGGCCTTTCAGGATAATTTGAGGGTCATCGTAATGGACATTCCCCGTCGCCGTCACTTCACGAACCGGTTCTTCACCCTCTTTTTGGGTTTGTGTCAGTTTAACGTTATCTGCTGTGAGAGTCTGGTTGCCCTGCTGAATATCAACGTTACCAGTATATTCGACAAAATTAGGGTATTCCCCTGTGACGTCGTCAGCTTGAATCTCAATCGGTAAGCTATTTTGATCACCAGAGATAATAGGTTTGTCATAAACAGGCACCCCAAGCATACATTGTGCTGCAAGATCAGCATGTGCTTGCTGGCTATAAATAGCCGCCCATACCATGGTGGCGATTATTGTGGGATAACTTTTCTTCATCATTAAATAGGGAGTCCGTCAAATGGGCACAGTCGGCAAACGCTCAAAGACTATCTTAGCCAACCCGTTTTCGCCAGTATAATATCAAAACTGGAATAAACGTAGTTAGCAACTTGTTAGGTTCTTTATCGTTATGCACAAAAGCAGAATGGATAGTATGATAATGCAAAATTGCATTCTGAGCATTGAAGAATTGAGGGATATATGCACTATTGGGGTAAAATTATTGGGGTGATACTCGCTATTGTCTCCGGTTTAGGGTTTTGGGGAGCATTAGCCGGCTTACTGATTGGGCACGGTTTTGATAAGGCTTCGGCTCAACGTAAGTTCGCTGGCGCCTTCAATAAGCGCGACAGACAAATTATTTTCTTCGCAAGTACCTTTCAAATATTAGGGCATTTAACCAAGTCAAAAGGGCGTGTCACCGAGACTGATATCCAGTTAGCATCGAACCTGATGGACAGAATGCAACTGCACGGAGAAACTCGCAAAGCCGCTCAACAAGCCTTTAGAGAGGGGAAATCCCCAGACTTTCCACTGCGTGATGTTCTTAAACAATTACGTATGGCTTGTTATGGTCGTTTTGACCTTGTTCAGATGTTTCTGGAAATTCAATTACAAGCTGCTTTCGCGGATGGAACCCTACATCCTAACGAACGAAAAGTGCTATTTATTATTGCGGAAGAGCTGGGTATCTCCCAAATTCAGTTTGAGCAATTCTTAGATATGATCCAAAGCGGTCGCCAGTTTGGTCATGGTTATTCTCAGCAGCAGTCTGGAGGCTATTACCAACAAAATAATGGCCCTACGCTGGAAGATGCCTGTAAGGTACTTGGGGTTTCCGTCGATGATGACCCAACGAAAATTAAGCGAGCGTACCGTAAGCTGATGAGTGAGCATCATCCCGATAAGCTGGTTGCTAAAGGGTTACCGCCAGAGATGATGGAAATTGCTAAGCAAAAAGCACAGTCAATTCAGGCGGCTTATGATCTTGTTAAAAAAGAGAAGGGTTTCAAATAACTTCAGTTTTTAAATAACTTAAGCTTTTAAATAATTGAAGCGCTTAAACCAGCCTAAGCGCTTCAATCAGATTAGAAATCTGGCGGGCAAGTAAAATGCATTGGTGTGCCATACTCAGGATGAGTGATATACAGCTCCTGCGCATGTAACTGCAAACGTGGTGCTAATGCCAATGCTTCTTCATGGGCATAAAATCTGTCACCAAGAATAGGGTGTCCCAGTGCGAGCATATGGACACGTAGCTGATGAGAGCGTCCCGTAATTGGCGAAAGTTTGACTCGCGTTGCCTGCTCTTCATATTCTAAAACTTGGTATTCGGTTTGCGCCGATTTCCCCGTTTCAAAACAGACTTTCTGCTTAGGGCGATTCGGCCAGTCACAAATTAGCGGTAAATCCACCAAACCCTCAGATTTTTCCAAATGACCCCACACGCGAGCCACATAGTGCTTTTTCGGCTCCCGCTCCCTAAACTGACGCTTGAGTTCACGCTCAGCTGCTTTATGCAGAGCGACAACCATAACGCCACTGGTTGCCATATCTAAACGGTGAACGGACTCCGCCACAGGATAATCCCGCTGAATACGGCTCATGATGCTGTCATGGTGCTCAGGGGCTTTCCCTGGTACAGAAAGCAAGCCGCTAGGTTTATTGACTACAATAATATGCTCGTCTTGGTAGAGTATATGTAGCCATGGTTCAGTAGGGGGATTATAGGGTAACATTTCTTTTATCCTTCATTCTTCACACTGTAGCGGTGTTGGCTGCTATCAGCCAGCACCGCTGTAACTCGCATAATCTCGGGGAGTGTCGAGCTATATTCTCTACTGATGCGTGACAACCACTAAGCGGATAGCGTCGAGGCGCCATGAAGCTTGGTCGATGTTGGTCATCAATTGGCGACGCTCTTCCTCGATAATATCGAGTTCTTCATCACGGATATTTGGGTTAACCGCTTTCAGCGCTTCCAAGCGAGACAGTTCCAAAGTCAGGGCTTTATCAGCGGCTTCTTTGGCATTCTCAATAATGGATTTTGCTTCTTTCTCGACCATCGGTTCAGAGAGGCGTAATACAGAATGCACCTCGTTTTGTACGGCATTGACTAACTTGCTCGCCATATGACGGTTGATGGCATTTAATTGGCGGTTAAAACTCTCAAACTCCACTTGTGAAGATAGGTTATTACCTTTTAAATCAATCAATAAGCGAACTGGGGTCGCCGGTAAGAAACGGCTGATTTGCAGCTGTTTCGGAGCCTGAGCTTCTACAACATAAATCAGTTCGGTCAGCAAGGTGCCTACTGGCAACGCTTTGTTTTTCAACACAGAAACTGCGCAGCTACCCGTATCGCCGGATAACACTAAATCCAAACCGTTACGAATAATCGGATGTTCCCAGCTAATAAACTGCGTATCTTCGCGGGAAAGCGCTTGTTCGCGGTCAAAAGTGATAGTACAGCCATCTTGCGGCAATCCTGGGAAATCAGGCACTAACATATGGTCGGATGGCGTGAGGATAATTAAGTTATCGCTCTTATCTTCTTGGTTGATCCCAACGATATCAAACAGGTTCAGTGCAAAGTTAACCAGCTCAGTCTCGTTATCGCCTTCACCAATCTCTTCGGCTAATTTATTACCGGCTTCACCGCCATTTGAGTGCATTTCCAGCAAACGGTCACGACCTTGCTCTAACTGCGCTTTGAGTGCATCGTGCTCTTCGCGGCAGGTTTTAATAAATTCATCAAACCCGTCAGTGATGGTTGGTTCAGCCATAAATTGCAGCAATTGTTGGTAATATTTATCGTAAATAGTACGACCGGTAGGGCAAGTATGCTCAAAAGCATCTAAACCTTCATGGTACCAACGAATTAATACGGCTTGTGCGGTATTTTCCAAGTAAGGCACGTTGATCACGATATCGCGGCTTTGACCAATACGATCCAAACGACCAATACGCTGCTCAAGCAAGTCAGGGTTGAATGGCAGGTCAAACATCACTAATTGGTTAGCAAACTGGAAGTTACGACCTTCTGAACCAATTTCAGAACACAGCAATACCTGCGCGCCTTCTTCTTGTGAAGCAAAGTATGCAGCAGCACGGTCACGTTCTAACAGGGATAAACCTTCGTGGAATACCGCCGCACGGATCCCTTCACGCTCACGCAGAACTTGCTCAAGTTGCAGTGCTGTAGCGGCTTTGGCACAGATAACCAGTACTTTTTCATGACGATTTGCGGTTAAGAAGCCCATCAGCCATTCAACTCGTGGGTCGAAGTTCCACCAAGTGGCGTTTTCACCTTCAAATTCTTGGTAGATTTGTTCTGGATACAGCATCTCTTTTGCGCGAGTTTCTACATCCTTTTTCGTGCCCATAATGCCAGCGACTTTGATTGCCGTTTGGTATTGAGTTGGCAGTGGCATTTTTAAAGAATGCAATTCACGGCGTGGAAAGCCTTTGACACCATTACGGGTGTTTCTAAATAACAGGCGGCTAGTACCATGTCTGTCCATCAGCATATGGATCAGTTCTTGGCGAGCGGCTTGGCTGTCATCGCCTTCAAGATTAGCGGCTTTTAATAACGGCTCAACATCTTGTTCTTTGATAAGCTCGCTGAGCAGGTTTTGCTGGTCATTTGTCAGTTTATCGCCAGAAAGTAGCAGTGAAACCGCATCGGCGACAGGGCGATAATTTTCTTGCTCAGCTAAGAACTCTTGATAGTCATGGAAGCGGCTAGGGTCGAGGAGGCGCAAACGCGCAAAGTGGCTCTCTTGACCTAATTGCTCGGGTGTTGCCGTTAGCAGTAAAACAGAAGGAACATGCTCTGCTAAGGTTTCAATCACTTGATATTCACGGCTTGGGGCAGTTTCGCTCCATTGCAGATGGTGAGCTTCATCGACGACCATCATGTCCCAGCCCGCTTCGACGAGTTGGTCAAAACGCTGTTTATTACGACGAACAAAATCCAGAGAACACAGGACTAATTGCTCAGTTTCAAATGGGTTATCGCTGTCGTGTTGGGCTTCGCTGTAGCGGCTATCATCAAACAGGGAAAAACGCAGGTTAAAACGGCGCAGCATTTCCACCAGCCATTGATGCTGTAAGCTATCTGGGACAATGACCAATACTCGCTCAGCACGACCTGCCATCAATTGCTGATGGATTATCATACCCGCTTCGATGGTTTTCCCTAAGCCCACTTCATCCGCCAGTAAAACTCGCGGATTGTGGCGCTTACCGACTTCGTTAGCAATATGCAACTGATGCGGGATCAAACTCGCGCGGATACCACGCAGACCCGTAGATTGGTGTTTAACTTGTTCGCTTTGGAATTTACGTGCACGAAAACGCAGCGCAAAACGATCCATACGATCGATTTGACCGGCGAACAGTCTATCTTGTGGCTTATTAAACGTTAGCTTGCTATCAAGGAACACTTCTCTCAGGCTGACATCCGCTTCTTGGGTGTCTAAACGTGTTCCTGTGTAGGTCAATAACCCTTTATCTTCTTGAATACTTTCAACTTGTAGCTGCCAACCTTCGTGACTGGTGATGGTATCACCTTCGTTGAACATCACTCGGGTAATTGGGGCATCACTACGTGAGTACAGTCGGTTTTCCCCAGTGGCAGGGAAAAGCAACGTCACCATACGGGCATCAATAGCCACGACGGCGCCTAACCCAAGTTCGCTTTCTGTGTCGCTGATCCAGCGTTGACCAAGAGTAAATGGCATAGGTTTAATTTAATTCCATAATTTTGATTGTTTATTTTTAGATGTTTAAGACAACTAACCGGTGTCTTTGCCCAGTGTTGATATAACGGTTATATACCAAGGGTGATGCGAAATTTTTTAATCGTTTTGCCGTTTGGCAATTATAGCTCTTTTCTCTTTCGAGTCGCGTTGCTCGAATTATGATGAGTATAGCCGATTTTCTCGCCAAGCTGTGCGTATAACAGGTCGAGATATCAAAGGGGCGTTATATTAATTCAACATTCGCTTATCGTCACCTGTTAAAAATGCGGCAATTGTAATAAGAATTGTACAATTCACGCTGTTCGTTAGGCTTTAAAACAAAAGATTAATTTGCCCTGTCAAAATGGCGTCAAAATCATCTTGCAGAAATGGCAGAATTCCATCGGCGATAGGTTTGATTTGCTTAAGAATATAGTGCTCATAGTCAGGTTTCGCGGTTACGGTCTCTAATGGCTCGGGACCTGCCTGAGTGATGATATAACTGATCCACCCCCCATTTTGATATTGCAATGGGCGCTGTAATTGCAAATTGTACTCATCGGCTTGGCGTGCGGCTCGTACATGAGGTGGCACATTACGTTGATAATCTGACAATTTACGCCGTAGGCGCTTGCGGTAAATCAAGCGATCGTCATATTCTCCTGAACGAATGGCATGAATATAGTCGCGAATAAATTCCCGATAAGGCTGGCGATAAAAAATGCGCGTATACAGCTCTTTTTGGAAGTTTTGAGCGAGAGGTGTCCAGTCTGAACGAATGGTTTCTAAGCCTTTAAAAACCATTGTATCTTGGCTTAAACCCGCATAGCGTTTTTTACTGCCTTGGTCTGTGCCTCTAATTGTTGGCATCAAAAAGCGCCGATAATGGGTTTCATACTCAAGCTCGAGCACACCATCAAGTTGCCACTCTTCTTTAAGATGCTGTTTCCACCAATTATTTACATGGTCACGCAGTTGATAGCCCACTTTTTGAGCTTGTTCATCAGTATGGGGATCTCGTAGCCAAACAAAGGTGGAATCGGTGTCCCCATAAATTACCTGATATCCTTGGGATTCAATCAATTGTTTGGTAATTCGCATAATTTCATGACCGCGCATGGTAATTGACGCGGTTAATCGTGGGTCAAAAAAACGGCATCCATCGGCACCCAAAACCCCCGCAAAAGCATTCATAATAATTTTGAGGGCTTGAGAAAGCGGGGCGTTTTTTTGCTGTTTAGCTTTATCACGACCTTGCCAAATATGGCTGACAATATCTGGCAAGCAATGGGTCGTACGGGAAAACCAAGCACCGCGAAATCCTTCAACAGAGTGTTCAGGTTCTGGGTGTGCAAGCCCTTCAATCATGCCTGCTGGGTCAATTAAAAAGGTGCGAATAATTGAGGGATAAAGGCTTTTATAATCAAGTACCAAAACGGAGTCATACAAACCCGGCTGAGAATCCATGACAAATCCACCGGGATTGAGCTGAAACTTTTGCTCACAGAGCGTTGGGGCAACAAACCCTAAGCGGTGTAGCCGAGGAATATATAAATGGGAAAAGGCGGCTACTGAGCCTCCCATGCGATCGGCGGCGAGCCCCGTGACCGTCGAGCGCTCTTGCAAGAACGCCATTAAATCGGTTTTCTCAAAGATGCGATGTACCAAAATACAGTCTTGAATATTGTAATGGGCGAGGGCGGGTTTATCGTGAGCAAAGCGGCGGTTAATTTCATCCATGCGATCATAAGGAGTATCAATCGCTTTCCCTTCGCCAAGCAGCTGCTGGGCAACGGACTCCAAGCTGAATGAGCTAAAACTCCATGTCGCCGATTTTAACGCATCAATACCATCAATAATTAAGCGACCTTCAGCAGAGGCAAAAAAGACACCTTGCTTAAAACCGTGTTCTCGCCATTCGAGTTTTTTCCCTTGCCGACCGAGCAACAGAGGGATGCCATAGCGCTCCGCATGCTTTTGTAAAACTTGCAAATCAAACTGGATCAGATTCCAACCGATGATGGCATCGGGATCGTACTGTTGCAGCCATTCGTTCAATTTTTCAAGTAATTGAGGGCGGCTGGTGGCATACACGAGTCGATGTTGGTCATTCAGAGCAGGGCCTTGATCGGGTCCCAACATAAACACCACATTGTCACCGCAGCCAGATAACCCAATCGAATAAAGCTCCCCATGTTGGCTAGTTTCAATATCGAGAGAAACGGCGTGAAGTGTCGGGCGATAACCTTCACAAGGTTTGAGTTGATATTTCCCCTGATGATTGCGAGAAAACCACACGGGAGCGGTAATAAAGCGCTCCATTAAATAACGCTCACAAGGGCGAATATCGGTTTCCAGCAGTTCAATGCCTAATGCTTGGCAGTTTTTATCTAGGTTTTGTAATTGACGATATTGCTGGCAATGGATGGCGTAGACTTTTTCGCGTTTGAAATCTCGCAGTTCCACGGATCGATAGCTGATATCAGCTTGTCCTTCAATTAAATGGCGTACTAGGGAAAACTTGGATTCAGGTAAAAACCCTACGGCTTGTTGATAGGGAACAATGACTTTTTGCGGTTTATTATCCGTGAGTAACCAATAGCTTACCTCGACACCGTAGCGGGTATCTCGCCAATGGCGGCTAAGAATAAAGCCTTTTTCAGCGGGGGTGTTTGACTGAGGCATAAAGGAAACTCGCGTAAATAATCTGCAAATTAATATACGCGAGTAGTGGGAATTTATACAGTATTATTTATCGAGCTAATTAGAAATGCCCAATAATGCAGAAGCGTTAGTTTTGCCTTGTAACAGTGTTTCAGTATCGCCGTCATACACAATTGCGCCATCAGCGACCACTAAGCTGCGAGGGGCGATTTGTAGCGAGTCCTCAATACTATGAGATACCATCAATAACGTGATGGATTTGTTAACGCAAACGTCATTGAGTAATTGCAGCATTTCACTGCGCAGCGCTGGGTCAAGGGCGGAAAATGGCTCATCCAGTAATAAAATCGGCTGATTGCGAATTAAACAGCGGGCGAGTGCAGCTCGTTGACGCTGTCCTCCAGACAATTGCGCAGGCATTCGGTCTAAACATTCGGTTAAACTGACTTGCTGCGCCATTTGTTCAACTTCAGCCATTTGCGATGCACTCAAACGTAAGTTCGGTTGTAAACCTAGCCCAATATTTTGCCTCACAGTTAGGTGAGCAAACAGGTTATTTTCTTGAAATAACATGGAAACAGGGCGTTTAGCTGGGGGTGTAAATGTATGATTTTCACCATTTAAGGTGATAGTGCCACTGCGAGGAAATTGAAACCCACTAATTAGGCTGAGCAGCGTGCTTTTGCCTGCGCCACTAGGACCCATTACGGCAACGCGTTCCCCCGAAGCTACCGCAATATCAAAATGCATATTTAGGTTATCGTATTGATAATCTAGATTTTGTAATTCAATCATGAGTTTTCCCCGATAGGCGTTCGAGTAGGCTAAACAGGCAGAAACAGAGTAACAACAATAACATCGCGGTAACCGCGCCATCATTGGTTCGATACGCGCCAATCTGTTGATAAAGATAGTAAGGCAAGGTGCGGAACTCTTCATTACCAAACAAGGCGACCACGCCAAAATCCCCAATCGAAATCACGCAAGCGAATGCCAATGCTTGTGCGATAGGTTTGCGTAATGCTCGTAATTCAATGATTTTAAATCGATTAAAACCAGTGATTTCGAGTGATTGGCATAACGGATTATAGCGTTGGGCCAGATCTCGCATTGGGTTATCCAGTACCTTTAGCGCGTAAGGGATAGCGAGTAAGGCGTTAGTCATGATCACCAACGGATAAGGAGTTTCGGGTATTCCAATGGTTTCATTGAAAAAGATAAAAAAGCCTGTCGCCAGCACAATACCCGGCATCGCCAGAATAATCAGCCCGCTTAGCTCAATAGCTTGTCCAAGTTTTAATGCATTTCTTAAACGCAGTTCACGGCTACTCCATAGCAGCATTAGCGTGAGGATCACGCACAAAATTCCAGCACAGAGTGCAATAAACAGTGAGGTTAATGTGGCTTGCCATAACGCAGATTGCTGTAAAACATCCAGTAATTGACCGTTGAGCCCATCAACAATGATCGCTAATAACGGCGGAATTAATAGCAAAATAGCTGCAGCAATCACCAGCCAGTCACGTAAACGGCGAAACAGGTTATCGGCAGGATCAAACCATGATGTTTGGTGGCTAAATCCAACGGAAAAGGCATGGTTAATACGTTGGCAAATAAGCATTAATCCTACGCAACATCCCAACTGAATTAACGCAAGCAGTGTGGCACGCCCTAAATCAAAGTCGTAGCTCAGTGCTTGGTAAATCGCGAGTTCGATAGTAGTCGCCGCAGGGCCACCACCCAGAGCCAGTACTGTCGCAAAGCTGGCAAAACAGAGCATAAAAATCAGCGCGCCTGTTGGCAACATCTGACGGCGTAAATAAGGCCACTCTAAAAGGGTAAATTGTTGCCACTCATTGAACCCTAATTGAGCGGCGCTTTGACGCTGCTCAATGGCAATATTTTCAAGGGATTGCAGCAACATCCGGGTGGCGAGTGGCATATTGAAAAAGATATGCGCCAATAAAATGCCACGCAGACCATAAGGGGAAAACTGATAGTCAACACCAAGCCATAGGCACAGTTTTGCTAGCCATCCGGTTTGTCCATATACCGACAAAATACCGAAAACGGCGACTAAAACGGGTAAAACAAGGGTCATTGCACACAAACGGAGCAAGAGCATTCTTCCCCAAAATCGCCGGCGATACAGAGCTCTTGCAAGAAAAATAGCGGGAATAATGGAAAAAATAGCGGAAAGCAATGCCTGCCAAAACGTAAAACCGATGACATGCCATAGATAATCGTCGTCGATTATCTCGCGGAGGGAAACTTCAGGTGCGAAAAACCACAGCGCCCCAAAAGCGAGCAGGGCAACGACGATTAAAAGACCGGAGGCTATTGCCCCCGGTAATAAGGTTAAATTGATTAACGACTGACGGCGGTTTGCCATAAACGTGTCCACGTTTGACGTTCTTTAGCCACTTCTTCCGCGCTAAATTGCAGGGATTTAGCAGGCAGTGATAGCACGTTATACACTTCAGGCAACGGCATATCGATAACCGGGTACATCCAGTTAGTGGTTGGTAATGTGCCTTGGAATTCAGGGGTTAACATAAA
This sequence comes from Providencia sp. wls1922, assembly GCF_009706505.1. Taxonomy (NCBI): domain Bacteria; kingdom Pseudomonadati; phylum Pseudomonadota; class Gammaproteobacteria; order Enterobacterales; family Morganellaceae; genus Providencia; species Providencia sp. wls1922. The sequence goes on from NZ_WLUG01000094.1 coordinate 85,643, forward strand.
CTGTAAGAACTGTTTTGCCAGTTCAGGCTGCGGGCTGTGTTTTAATCTTGCCGCCACTTCGACTTGCATATAATGCCCTTCATCGAACAATGCTGCCGCGTAGTTGTCTTTCTTATCATTTAAAATTTGATAACCCGGTGAAGAGGTGTAGCTCAGGACAAAATCTCCTTCACCTTTTAAGAACAAGCCATAAGACTCACTCCAACCTTTGGTCACGGTCAGTGTTTTCGCTGCCATTTTCTTCCATGCATTAGCAGATTTATCACCGTAGATTTTCTCAATCCACAGCATTAATCCTAATCCTGGGGTGCTGGTACGTGGATCTTGGTAAATGATTTTCCAATTATTTTTGCTATCAAGCAGTTCATCCATGCTTTTTGGCGGTTGCTTGATTTTATTGGTGTCATAGATAAAGGCGAAATAACCATAATCATAAGGAATGAATGTTTTGCTTGTCCATTCGATAGGTAATTTAAGCGCATCCGTTTTGATATCTGCTGGGGCAAATAAGCCAGTTTTTTCTGCGGAATCGAGCAAGTTGTTATCTAACCCTAAGATAATGTCGGCTTTGCTTTTAGCTCCTTCCATACGTAGACGATTCAGTAGCGCAACACCATCCCCTAGAGAAACCAGTTTTAACTCGCATTCACATTGAGCTTCGAAATTCTTTTTGATTTGAGGACCAGGTCCCCATTCTGCAGCAAAGGAATCATAGGTATATACAGTCAGCGTTGGTTTTTCGGCAGAGGCGAATGCAGCAAAACTTAAGGTGGTTAAGGCAATGAGTGAGGTAAAGAGTTTATTTTTAGTCATTGTAATTCCTGCGTAAATCATAAAAAAAACACAGGATTTGAGGAGGGACCGATACAATAATTTGTAGGCGGTAGCTCAAATCCCTACGCCGGTATTAGCCGGATCAGGTTCTACGGGTTATTTCTCAGCCCAAATTGGCACCCCGTTGAGACGCAGACTATTGTAATTACTTCAGACATATCTGCAAACTGTATTGATATAGGTTTACCAGTTTGGGTATGTGTGAAACAATTAGGCATCTTTCAAATTTGGTTATTGAGGTAGTCTAGTGATCGATGATGATGGCTACCGCCCGAATGTAGGAATTGTAATTTGTAATCGGCAAGGTCAAGTCTTATGGGCTCGCCGTTATGGTCAGCATTCTTGGCAATTTCCCCAAGGTGGGATTAACCCGGGGGAATCGCCAGAACAAGCGATGTATCGTGAGTTATACGAGGAAGTCGGACTACAGCGTAAAGATGTAAGGTTACTTGCATCTACCCGTAATTGGTTACGCTACAAATTACCTAAGCGTTTGGTGCGTTGGGATACAAAACCTGTTTGTATTGGACAGAAACAACGTTGGTTTTTACTTCAACTCCAATGTAATGACGCCGATATAAACGTGCAGCGCAGTAAATCGCCAGAATTTGACGGCTGGCGGTGGGTCAGTTATTGGTATCCTGTTAGGCAAGTGGTCTCTTTTAAGCGCGAAGTTTATCGCCGCGTGATGAAGGAATTCGCTCCCGTAGTTATGCCTTTGCAGGAACAGAAATTACCACAACGACCTGTTTTTAATAATCGTAGGCGCGGAGTTAAGTAAGCCTATGTTGACGCGTTTACGTGACATTGTCGAAAAGGTCGCGATGGCGACCAGTCTGACTCAAGCTCTTGAAGTTTTGGTCAATGAGACGTGCAAAGCAATGCGCACCGATGTGTGCTCGATTTACTTAGCCGATCATCCTCGCCAATGTTATTACCTAATGGCAACCCGCGGGCTGAAAAAGCCTAGCGGGATTGCTATTCGTTTAGGATTCGACGAAGGGGTTGTTGGCGCAGTCGGTCGACAATCGGAAATGTTGAACCTCGCTGATATTCGCGAACACCCGCAATTCAAATACCTCCCTCAACTCAAAGAAGAACAGCTCAAAGCCTTTCTAGGTGTGCCTGTTGTTTATCGACGTCAATTACTGGGCGTGCTGGTGGTTCAGCAGCGAGAAAAACGGTTATTCAGCGAGACGGAAGAGTCCTTTATGGTCACGCTATCAATGCAGTTAGCGGTGATTTTATCCCAAGCGCAAACAAAAGGTATTTTCGGGCAATATCGACAAAATCGCCTCAAAGCTATCCCTGTTTCTCAAGGAATTTCGATGGCTTATGGTTGGCAAGATACCTCTCAACCTTCTTTAGACAATGTGTATCAAGCGACCACATTGAATATTGATGAAGAGCGTCAACGCTTAGTGATAGCGCTGGAAAGTGCGGCGGCAGAATTTCGTCGTATTAGTAAGCGGTTTATGGCGAGCTCATCGAAAGAAAGCGCAGCTATTTTCGACTTGTATAACCACTTGCTTAATGACCCCCAACTGAAAAAGCGGTTATTTACGGCGATTAATCAAGGGGCGGTGGCTGAATGGGCAGTGAAAACCGTCATCGAAGATTACGCTTTGCAGTTCTCACGTTTACGTGACCTCTATTTAAGAGAGCGTGGCTCTGACCTTCGCACCTTAGGGCAGCGCTTATTATTTCATCTCGATGATTCACTGACACCCACTAGCCAATGGCCAGACCGTTTTATTTTGGTGGCTGATGAGCTAAGTGCGAGCGTTCTTGCTGAATTACCGCTTGAGCAATTAGCGGGTGTGATTGTGCGCGATGGTGCAACGCACTCCCACTCTGCAATCTTGATCCGAGCGATGGGGATCCCCGCGATTATGGGGGCGGATATTGAGCCTTCCTTATTACATAATCGCCATCTGATTTTGGATGGCTATCGTGGCGAAGTGTTTATTGAGCCTGAAAATTTTATTGCTCAGGAATACCAGCAAATTATTGAAGAAGAAAATGTACTTAGCCGATTAGCGGAAGGCACACTTTCTCAAGATGCAGTACTCAAAAACGGTGAGCATGTGGATATTTGCCTCAACGCCGGATTGAGCCCTCGCTATGAACAGCAAATTCATGATGGGGTGGATGGTGTTGGATTATATCGAACCGAACTGCCATTTATGCTGCACAATGGCTTTCCATCTGAGGATGAACAGAAGCAGTTATATCGGGATGTATTGCAACTTTTTGCAACGAAACCGGTGGTATTAAGAACCTTAGATATCGGTGCAGACAAACAACTGCCTTACATGCCGATCAGCGAGGAAAATCCTTGCTTGGGGTGGCGTGGGATCCGAATCATGCTGGATCAGCCTGAAATCTTTTTAATCCAATTGCGTTCTATGCTGAGAGCTAACCAAGATACGGGCAATTTACGTATTTTATTGCCGATGATCACTAGCATTAATGAAGTGGATGAGGCTATTGGGCTGATTAATCGCGCCAAAAATGAAGTGAGCCAACAACTCGGAAAATCGATTGATTTACCTCCAATTGGCGTGATGTTGGAAGTACCTTCACTCCTGTTTTTACTGCCAGAGTTAAAGCAGCGAGTTGATTTTATTTCGATAGGTACCAACGACTTTACACAATATTTACTCGCCGTCGACCGTAATAACACTCATGTGGCGGCGCTCTATGATAACCTGCACCCTGCGGTGGTGCGTTTTCTATCCATGGTACATATGGAATGTCAGCGTATAGGCCTGCCGATTAGTGTATGTGGTGAAATGGCTGGACAGCCATTAAGTGCTATGGTGCTGATTGCATTAGGTTATCGTAGTTTGAGTATGAGTGGGCGCAGTGTTCCTCGCATGAAATATTTAATTCGTCAGCTTGATCCTCAATTGATGGCTGAGTTAGTGCCTGATTTGCTCGGCGCAGAAACCAGCGAAAATGTTCGCCATAAGATTAGCGAGTTTATGGAAAGAAATGGACTTGGTGGTTTTGTGCGTGGCGGGATCTAGTTTGATCTTCTATGTTATTAATATGTAATTATATGCTGGCAATAACCTCGTGTTATTATGCGACATAATTTTTGACTCAATTATTTTAAAGTGGGGAACGATGAGTAACAGTTACTTAGCATTTCCGGAAATTGATCCCGTAATGTTCTCGATTGGTCCAGTCTCTTTGCACTGGTATGGTTTTATGTACCTTGTCGGATTCGTTTTTGCGCTATGGTTAGCGGGACGTCGCGCTTCTAAGCCAAACAGTGGCTGGACAAAAAATGAAGTCGAGAACTTGTTGTACATTGGTTTTGTCGGTGTATTTGTAGGTGGACGACTTGGCTATGTTTTCTTCTATAATTTGCCTGTTTTCTTAGATGACCCTCTGTATCTGTTCAAAGTGTGGGATGGCGGCATGTCCTTCCACGGTGGCTTGATTGGGGTTATCTGTGCCATGATGTGGTTTGCCTATCGCACGAAACGCCGTTTCTTACAAGTTTCTGATTTTGTTGCACCGTTGATTCCTTTTGGTCTTGGAATGGGGCGTATCGGTAACTTTATTAATGGCGAGCTATGGGGACGGGTTACCCTAGATACACCATGGGCATTTTTATTCCCTCATTCAAGAAGTGAAGATATCCAACTTGCGGCACAAGACCCCTCTCTGTTGCCTATTCTTGAGCAATACGGTGTATTGCCAAGACACCCATCCCAGCTGTATGAAATGGTTTTAGAAGGTATCGTTTTATTCTTGATATTGAATTTATTTGTACGTAAACCTCGCCCAATGGGGAGCGTATCGGGCCTGTTCCTTATCGGTTATGGTGCATTCCGTATCATCGTTGAATTCTTCAGACAACCAGATGCACAATTAGGTTTATTCGGTGGTATCAGTATGGGGCAAATCCTCTCGATTCCGATGATTATTATCGGTGTATTGATGATTGTCTGGGCTTACAAATACGGTAAAAATATCCCAGCCCATAAGCCCGCTAAAAACGTTGAGAGTAAGTAGCGTCGATAGCAAGTAGCGTCGATAGCAAGTCACGTAGACTGTTAATAATGTAGACAGCAAATCGCGCTAATAAGCAGTAAATTAAGTCATTTTCGGTTTGTGTTATTGATGGATATTCGATAACACAAACCGCCTGTATTTCGGAGTAAGAGAGCCACTATGAAGCCGTATCTTGAGTTATGCCAACGTATTATCGATGAAGGTCAATGGGTTGAAAACAAGCGTACTGGTGTTCGCTGTTTAACCGTGATTAATGCCGACCTCGAATATGATGTGGGCAACAATCAATTCCCTTTAATTACGACGCGTAAAAGCTTTTATAAAGCCGCTATTGCCGAGTTATTAGGGTACTTGCGTGGCTATGATAATGCAGCGCAGTTCCGTGAAATTGGTTGTAATACTTGGAATGCCAATGCTAATGAAAACCAAGCATGGTTAGATAACCCGCATCGTAAAGGTGAAGATGATATGGGGCGCGTTTATGGCGTCCAAGGTCGCTCATGGCAGCGCCCTGATGGCTCTCATCTTGACCAATTAAAGAAAGTGGTTAATAACCTGAAAAACGGCATTGATGACCGCGCCGAAATCGTGACTTTCTATAACCCTGGTGAGTTCGAAATGGGCTGCTTACGTCCTTGCATGCACACTCACACGTTTTCACTACTTGGCGATACGCTGCATTTGACGTCATACCAACGTAGCTGTGATGTTCCTCTTGGGCTTAATTTTAATCAGGTTCAATGTTTTGTACTGCTGGCGCTAATGGCGCGTATTACGGGTCACAAAGCCGGTAAGGCTTATCATAAAATTGTGAACGCACATATTTATGAAAACCAATTGCCTTTAATGCGTGATGTTCAATTAAAACGTGAACCATATCCATCTCCAAGCTTGACGATTAACCCTGAAATTAAAACCTTGGAAGATCTTGAAACGTGGGTAACAACTGATGATTTCATCTTAGAAGGTTATCAGTGCCACGAAGCAATAAAATATCCATTTACGGTCTAATGCGGGTAGATTGATATAAAGGCATAGGCACGCATAGACCCTGTAAATAATACGGTTTATGCCTTTATTTTTTATTATCTTTACGGCTCATTCGATTTTTTAAGCTGCTCCATACCTTTACACCTCGATTAACGCTTACTCTCTTTCATCCTTATTACTTCCGCTATTTCCAATTTTTGCCTTATCCCCGAAAACTATTCTGACCTGTCTCCCTTATTTTTCGGGAACACTTTTTTATCTTGGTACTTAACTTTGCGAAGCCGTTTCCAAAAGCATTTAAGAAAAATGCAAAAGTGACATTTTTTTTGGGAAGCGTTTTGAAGAAGAGAAAATGTAGGCTGTAGCCATGTGAAATTTTCTTCCAAATTTATTTATAAAGAGCGAGTGACAGGGATAAAGAAATGGCAGAGCAGGCGAGTTTGCTACAGGGAAAAGTAAAGTGGCTAAAAAGCAATGTTGATGAGCTGGGATTCACTTTAATTGAAATTCTGGTTGTACTGTTTCTTTGCTCAATAGTGGCTCTACCTGCGTTTTATCAATGGCAACAGCAAGTGAAGCGGCTACAGCTTATTGATGCTGCGAGGCAAACTGCCGAATTTATCTACAGTAACCTAATGGAAGGCATCTATTTAAATCAGCACCGTATTATGACGGTAAGTTTCACATCAAAAGAGTGGCGTTTAGTTGTTATCGATGCAGAGACTGCGCAAGAAATCAGCCAATTTAAAAGCGATAAATTTGAAAGCATTGAGCTTAAATATGCGTCTAGAGAATTAATTCATTTTTACGGTAGGCAAGGAACAAGTAGCCCTTTTCGAATTGAACTCAGTAATGAAAGTGACCAAATATCCGTGATTATTTCATCTTCAGGTCGGGTACGCAGTTGCAGCCAGCAAACGTTGGCAGGTGTTCCTAAATGTTGAATGACATTAAAAAGCATAAAACAGAAAAGGGTTTTTCTTTGCTAGAAACACTGATTGCGATGCTAATTGGCTGTTTGGTCTGCATTGCAGCGATGAATACGATCCCTATGTTATTTAAGCAACTATTTCAGGCTTTTTTTCAATATCAACTGGATAGGGAGGTCCGGCAGGTGTTGATTAATATGGAAAAAGATTTTCGTCGAATAGGTCATTGCAGCCAGTCACCTTCCAAGCCTCATTGTGAAGGAAAGGCAATAACCATAAGCACTAAGTTCTTAAGTCGTCAGGCCAATTCTTGCATTATTTTTGCCTATGATCAGGATTTATCTGGGCAATGGGTTATAGGACAAGGCCGTTCATTACATTCTGATTTTTTTGGATTTAGACTCAACAACAATAAGCTCGAGTCTAACCGTAATGTGACAAACTGCGATGGTACCCGCTGGCAGTCGTTGTTTGATCCTAATATGGTAAAAGTGAATCAGCTGACTTTTGAGTGGCAGCCAAGCACGAAAATTTTAGGAATATCTATGACGGTGGAAAGCATGTTATTGCCTAATAAAACGTTTGATTATCATTCCTCTGTACTGCTAAGGAATGTGCCATGAGGGAAAAAAATGCGCAGCAAGGCAACATTGCTTTAATCATGGTAATGGTTTTAATGAGTGTTGGGCTCATACTCTTAAAGGCATTACATTACTACCAAGCTCGAGCTAGCCATGAATTAATCCGCGAAGAAAAATATTACCAATCATTTAATTTAGCAGAATCAGCATTGTCATGGGGGCTCGCTCAACATTGGAAATTGAAAGCTGAAAAGGTGAGTCCTTGGGTGTGTCAGAGAGAAACAAATCATGGGTGGGTTAGCTGTCTTAAGCATTATAAAAATAATCAATTCATTTTATCGGGTAAGGGGGAATTTTCGAAAAATCAATCGCTAACGATATATCGATGGGTTGTACCAATATGGAATGAAGGGCGTCTACAAGCCCGTGAAAATGGCTGGATAGATTACTGCCCAGTGGCAATTAAAGGATTTTGCCAATGAAGAATTCACAGCAAGGATTTGCACTGGTAGAGTCGATGATTGCGGTGGTTATTTTTGCTATCTTGCTGATAGCTCTGCTAAACTACAGCCAATATATCGCTTTGAATTTTAATCAAATATATCAAGGTTCACAGGCAATTCGATCTCTACATGGAACATTAGAAGGCAAACGCTCTTTTAATGATAAAGTTCCATTGGAAATAGGGTATCAGCCCCAGAGAGAACAGATAAAAATCGTGCATTCTGTAAGCCTTGGGGGCTGTAGTGAATCTAAGGTGTCCTTGTTCGTGGGCGGGAAACTGTATTCGATAAGTCGCTGGCAGTGCGCAAAAGGAGAGAGTCATGTTTCAGGTTTATCATTCTAACCAATTAGATCTGCTCAAAGAGCTAATTGCACACTTAATGGAGAATGACCCTCTCACTCATCCTTTTGAGCAAGAAATTGTATTAGTACAAAGCCCAGGTATGTCCCAATGGCTACAAATAGAGCTTGCTAAGCGTTTCGGAATAGCCGCCAATATTAACTACCCATTACCCGCTACGTTTATCTGGGATATGTTCCGTCGAGTGCTTCCCGATATCCCCAAAGAGAGCGCCTATACTAAACAAGCGATGACGTGGAAGTTAATGACGATTTTGCCAAATGTTATTAATGAAACTGAATTTGAGCCTCTACGTCACTATCTACAAGACGATTCAGACAAGCGTAAATTACATCAACTATCAGGGCGTATTGCCGATTTATTTGACCAATATTTGGTCTATAGACCTGAATGGATTGCGCTGTGGCAACGTAATGAATTGATTGACGGGCTCAGTGAAAATCAATTGTGGCAAAAAAGATTATGGTTATGTTTGGTGGAATATACAGAGCAGCTTGGTCAATCGCCTTGGCATCGAGCAAACTTGTATCAGAGTTTTATTGATAAGCTCAAAGCATCACCAGAGTTAGCTAAAAATTTACCGTCACGCTTATTTATTTGCGGTATTTCATCCTTACCACCAGTGTATTTGCAAGCACTCAACGCGATTGCTGAACACTCAGATATCCACTTAATGTTTACCAACCCGTGCCGTTATTACTGGGGAGATATTCAAAGCAGTGCCTTTTTAGCGCGATTACAACAACGGAAATTGCGCCACTATTTGGATAAGCACGAAATTTCCCGCTTTAAAATTGATGAGCATGCAGCCAATTTATTCAACGCGGAAGGTGAGCAGAATTTAGCAAACCCACTGTTAGCATCGTGGGGCAAGCTTGGGCGCGATAATTTATTTTTTATTTCCCAAATAGAGGCCGCCAATGAAGTGTCGGCCTTTGTTGATAATGGGCGAAATAACCTTCTCGAAAATTTGCAGCAAGATATTCTCGACCTTGAAAATCACGCTCAGCTAGGCGTGACTTTAGATGAGTATGAAAGTAGCTCGCAGAAGCGCTCACTTCCTCAGTGTGATCAATCCGTGACATTTCATTCATGCCATAGTGCTCAGCGTGAAGTTGAAGTTTTACAGGATCGTTTATTGGCCCTATTTGAAGAAGATCCTACATTAACGCCCCGCGATGTGATTGTCATGGTTGCTGACATCGACAGTTATGCGCCATATATTCAGGCGGTGTTCGGTAACACCAGCTCATCACACTATATTCCATTCTCCATTTCGGACAGAAAAGCGCTCCAAGCACACCCAATCTTACAAGCATTTATTATGTTATTGGATTTACCTCAAAGCCGATTTTCAACGGAGCAAGTACTGACGCTATTAGAGGTTTCAGCGTTTGCTGCTCGTTTCGATATTGATGAGAGTGAACTGAGTTTGTTAAGGAGATGGGTCAATGAATCCGGAATTCGCTGGGGGCTGGATGATGATAATGTCAAAGCACTATCGCTACCGGTTATTGGGCAAAATACATGGCAATTTGGTTTAAGCCGAATGTTGCTTGGCTATGCGATGGATAGCCGTAATGGCCCATGGAATGGTGTGCTGCCATACGATGAATGTAGTGGTCTCGCAGCTCAGCTGGCTGGGAAATTAGCATTACTCGTTGATACACTTAGAGAATGGCGAACACACTTAGAGCAAGAACGCATGCTCGATGAGTGGAAAGAAATCTGCCAGCAGTTAATCGATAGCTGCTTTAAAGTCGATAGTGAAACTGAAGTTGTCTTAGCATTACTCACGACACAGTGGCATAAAATTATTGAAAATGCGTTGACCGCCAACTACCAAGAAGCCATTCCATTACGTTTAATTCGCGACGAGTTATCGGTTTGTTTTGATGATGAAAAAATTAGCCAGCGTTTCCTCGCCGGTGCAGTCAATTTTTGTACGTTAATGCCAATGCGTTCTGTACCATTTAAAGTGGTTTGTTTACTGGGTATGAACGATGGTGCATACCCACGTAATGTGCCACCACTCGGTTTCGATTTAATGGCAGAAAAAATCCAGCGAGGCGATAGAAAGCGTCGTGATGATGACAGATACCTATTCTTAGAAGCATTAAATTCAGCGACAAAACGGCTTTATATTAGCTATATCGGACGTTCTATTCGAGATAACCAAGAGTGCAATCCATCGGTATTAGTCACTGAATTATTGGAGTATATCTGTCAGAGTTTCTGCTTAGATGGCGACCAATCGTTGAATATCGATGAAAGTGCACAGCGGCTAAAACAGCATTTGATTATTGAACATAATCGAGTGCCATTTGCGAAAGAGAATTTTGCCTCTGGCTCTCTTTATCAAAGCTTCGCGCAAGAATGGTTGCCCGCTGCAAAAAGTGCAGAGCAAGCGGCTAAGTCGTTTACGTCAATATTAAAACAACGTGAACCTATTACAGAGTTATCGTTAGAACAAATTTTACGTTTTTACCGTCACCCTATCCGTGGGTTTTTCCAGCAGCGTTTGAAGGTTCATTTCTCGATTGAAGAGACTGAACTTCCAGAAGAAGAGCCTTTCGTATTAGGTGGATTGCAACGCTATAAAATTAATGACCAAGTGTTAGATTTGTTAGTCAAAGATGAAGATCCAAATCCTCTTTATCATGCACTAAGAGCCTCGGGGCAATTACCTGCAAAACAATTTGGTCAGCTATTTTGGGAGAAACAATTAAATGATATTGCTCCATTAGCTGAAAAAGTGAAAGAGTACGGCGATCGACGTGTCGATTATCCGATTGAGTGTGAAATACATGAGATCAAAATTACAGGCTTATTGCGAAATGTTCACGAGTCAGGAATATTGCGTTATCGACCTGCTTATCTTACTGTTAATGATGGTGTGCAATTATGGATAGAACATTTGTTTTTTAATGCTTTTATTCGTGAAGGTGAAAGCATCGCATTAGGGCGAGAAAACAGTGTTTGGCATTTTTCTGCCATATCCTCAGAGCGTGCAAAAGTACACTTGAATACGCTTATTGAAGGGTATTGTGAAGGAATGAATACGCCGCTAATACTGTTAAATCAGAGTGGTTGGAATTGGATTTCGGCGTGTTTTGATAAAAAAACAAAGGAATATGACTTTACGTCAGAAGATGTGCAGCAAAAGGCGTTATCGGCGCTACTGCAAAGCCTACAAGGAAGCCAAATGAAAGTGGGTGAAATGGAAGATGATTATGTATTGAGAGCTTGCAGAAGCATAAATAGTTCGTTGATTGAATCGCTGCTGAGTAATACTCGGCGCTTCTTACTGCCGATGGCAGAGTACTTAAAATAAGGGAGAGCATCTAAGAATGTTACGATTATCGAAACATATCGCTCATTTATTCTTGTTATCACTACTATTTATAGGTAGTGCTATTGCTGCGCAGCCGCTTTGGCAAGTTATGCCAGAGACTATTAATAAAAGCGTCAGTGATCCGCGAGAATATAAAGCAATCAAACTCAACAACGATATGACGGTTTTACTGGTTTCAGACCCTAAAGCGACTAAATCGTTAGCGGCAGTTTCATTACCCGTCGGGAGTATTGAAAACCCGAACAGTCAGTTAGGGCTCGCTCACTACTTAGAACACATGGTGTTAATGGGCTCTAAAAAATACCCTGAGCCAAGTAGCTTCTCTGAGTTTTTACAAAAACACGGCGGAAGCCATAATGCTAGCACTGCACCACATCGTACCGCCTACTATTTTGAAGTTGAAAATGGAGCTCTTGAGGCTGCTACGGATAGACTAGCGGATGCACTCGCTGAGCCGTTACTTGACCCCGTGAATGCAGATAAAGAACGTAATGCTGTCAATGCTGAACTCACCATGGCTCGTGCGCGTGATGGTATGCGTATTTGGCAAATTCGTTCCGAAACGCTAAATCCTGCCCATCCAAACTCTCGCTTTGCAGGTGGAAATCTGGAAACGTTGAAGGACAAGCCCAATAGCAAGCTCCAAGATGAGTTAGTGAGTTTCTACAAACGTTATTACTCAGCAAACTTGATGAATGGCGTGTTGTATGGCGACCAATCTATTGAACAATTAGCGAAAATTGCCAATGAAACCTTTGGCCGTATTCCTAATTTTAATGCTTCAGTACCAGAGGTTACGATCCCCGCAGTGACGGATAAAGAAAAGGGGATTGTGATCCACTATGTTCCCTCTCAGCCACAAAAAGCATTGCAAATCGAATTTAGTATCAAAAACAATATGGCCGATTTTCGTAGCAAGAGTGATGAATACATCGGCTACTTAATTGGAAATCGTAGTCCGGGAACGTTATCTGATTGGCTTATTTCCCAAGGATTAGCAGAAGGTATCAGCGCATCTGCCTCGCCAAATGCAGATCGTAATTATGGTTCATTCTCTATCTATGTCACATTAACGGATAAAGGGTTAGCGGAACGAGATCAAGTTATCGCGGCTATTTTTGCTTATATTGATTTGATTAAAAACCAAGGGGTTAACCAAGATTATTTTGATGAAATAGCGAAAGTGCTTAATTTATCATTTCGTTATGGCTCTATTGTCAGAGACATGAACTATATCGAATGGCTTTCTGACCAAATGATCACTATGCCTGTTAATCACGTTCTAGATTCTGATTATGTTGCAGACAAATATAATCCTACGGCGATAAAACAGAGACTTTCTGAACTGACTGCGCAAAATGCACGTATTTGGTTTATTAGCCCGAACGAACCGAGTAATAAAAAAGCTTACTTTGTCGATGCGCCTTATCAAGTTGATAAAATCAGTGAAAAGCAGTTCACGGAATGGGCTGGTTTAGAGTCAAAAATGACTTTTAAATTACCAAAATTAAACCCTTATATTCCCGATAACTTATCCCTGATTAAAACGGATAAAGCGTATAAACATCCTGAAATGGTTTATCAGGAAGGGAATATACGTGTGCTGTATATGCCAAGTCAGTATTTTGCTGATGAGCCGAAGGCAAGTATTACGTTAGACCTGCGTTATAACGATCAAGATGAAACAGCAAAATCTCAAGTGGTAGGTTCTTTACTGCAATATATTTCATCGTTAAAAATGGATGAATTACAGTATCAAGCCTCCGTTGCTGGGATGTCGGTCTCTGTCTCTCAAGGGGTTGGATTACAGTTAAATGCGAGCGGCTATACTCAGCATTTATCGGAGCTATTTTTATCCATGACCAAGGTGTATTTAAGTTTTGAGCCAACAGAAAGAGAGTTGATTCAGGCAAAATCTTGGTACAAAGAACAAATCGAAGTGGCAAACAATGCGAAAGCATACGAGCTAGCCATGCAGCCATTGCAGCGCCTTAACAGTGTTCCGTATTTTGAACAGGAGCAACGGTTAGCTGCTTTAGACACGATCACTTTGAAAGATATTACGGACTACCGTAATTCCGTCGTTGAAGGTGCCGCCTTACAAGCATTAGTTGTGGGTAACATTACTCAGCAGCAAAGTGTTCAAACTATCCAAGATGTCAGTAAGCTGTTAAAGAGCAAAGGTAAAAATTGGTGGAGTGGTGACATCGTTGTGGTGAATAAAACCTATCTAGCCGATTTCCATAAGCAAGGTAATAGCAGCGATAACGCATTGGCCGAGTTATTTATTCCTGATGGTTATGACTGTATCGATGGTGCGGTTCTGTCTGGTATTTTATCTAAAATTGTTCAGCCATGGTTTTACGACCAATTACGGACCAATGAGCAACTAGGTTATGCCGTATTTGCTTTCAAGGTGGGGCTTGGTGATCAGTGGGGTATTGGCTTCTTGCTGCAAAGTAATGCCAAAACACCAGATTATCTCAATACTCGCTATCAAGATTTCTATAAAGTCACTTTGGATAAGCTGAAAAAATTACCTTCTGCTGAATTTGAACAATATAAACAATCGATTATTACGGAAATGAAACAGCCGCCACAAACATTCTATGAAGAGGTTGGGCGCTATGGTTCCGATTTTTCTCGTAATATTTTCAGTTTTGACTCCCGAGATAAAGTGTTATCGAGATTAGAGACTGCCACTCAAGCTGAAGTGATTGCATATTATGAAAATGCGGTTTTAAAACACCAAGGTTTAGCGATGGCATCTCAAGTTATTGGTCAGGGTGTTGATGAGACATCAGGGTATGCAAAACTGAAAAACTGGGTATTGTACCCACAAGCTTCAGATCTTCAGAAAATGTTACCTATCAAGGAAAATGTTGAGTGAATAAGGTGCAGATGAGTTCCCAATTGTTAGATGCCTATAAACTCCCGTTACGTGGACAGCGGTTAATTGAGGCATCGGCTGGTACAGGTAAAACCTATACGATAGGGATCCTCTATCTGCGTCTATTATTAGGTTTAGGGAATGAAAATGCATTCCCTCGACCTTTAAGTGTTGAAGAGATTCTGGTTGTGACCTTTACTGAGGCGGCGACCAATGAATTACGCGGGCGTATTCGTGAGCGCATCCATAAGATGCGTTTGGCGTGTTTACGTAATGGCTTGGGATTCGAATCGGAACCAGAATATCTCACACTATTAACGGAGTTACCGAGTGAAGAGCAACGCGCTTTTGCGGCGAATTGGCTATTAGCCGCTGAGCGCCAAATGGATGAAGCCGCTATTTACACCATTCATGGTTTTTGCCAACGAATGTTAGCGCACAATGCGTTTGAATCAGGCATTTTGTTTGAACAAACCATGATCCAAGATGAGTTTCCTATCCAGAAACAAGCATGTGCGGATTTTTGGCGTCGTCATTTTTATCCTCTGGATTATTCGATGACCAAAGTGGTTCATGCCGAGTGGAATGGACCTGAAGCACTCTTGAACGAGATTAAGCCGTTCTTGCAAGGGGATATTCCCGTTATTATCAATCAGCCGGAATTACCTGAAACTCTTGAAGAACGTCATCAACGTTTGATTGGTTTAATTCAGAATTTAAAAGATTTATGGACAAAAAATTCTGCTGATTTTGAAAAGCTAATTTCTGATTCTGATGTAGACAAACGCAGCTACAGCATACGTTATTTACCTACATGGTTAGAAAAAATAACCGAATGGGCAGAGAAAAGCACCGATGATTATCAACTGCCAAAAGATATCTTAGAGCGCTTTGCGCAATCTCGATTAGATGAAAAATCCAAAAGTGGTTCAGGGCCTTCTCATGTAGTCTTTAGGTTAGTTGATGAGTTGCTTGCCCAAGCGCTGACGATTAAAGATTTGATTATTCCTCAAGCGATTAGTGAAGTACGCCAGACTATTGCTCATGAGAAGCAAACACGCGGTGAGTTAGGTTTTGATGATCTACTGACTCGTCTAGATAGAGCGCTGCATCAAGATGGTGGAGCATTACTTGCCGAAGCAATTGCTAGGCGTTTCCCTGTTGCGATGATTGATGAGTTTCAAGATACTGACCCGCAGCAATATCGTATTTTTCAGCGTATTTATCGGGAAACTGATAACACTGCATTGCTGTTTATTGGAGACCCGAAACAAGCCATTTATGCATTCCGTGGTGCGGATATCTTCACGTATATTGCGGCGAAAAAGCAAGTTAGTGCTCACTATACGTTGGAAACAAACTATCGCTCATCTCAGCGTATGGTTGAAGCTGTAAATCAGGTTTTCCATCACGCTGAAAACCCATTTATTTTTGAACAAATTCCATTTCAAAGCGTTAATTTTGCGGCTCATAATAGCCACAAAAAACTTATCCATGATGGGAAAGAAGTGAAAGCGCTTACTTTCTGGCAGCAGCATGCTGAAGCGGTCTCTGTTTCGGAATATGAACAAGCCCTGGCACAGCAATGTGCGGCGCAAATAGGACAATATCTTGCTGGTGGTCTGCAAGGTTCAACCTACTTTGAAAACAAACAGCAGCAAATTCCTGTAGAAGCCTCGGATATTACCGTATTAGTTCGCAGCCGTCGTGAGGCGATATTGATCCGTGATGCACTAAATCAACTTAATATCCCATCGGTGTTCCAATCAAATCGAGAAAGTGTATTTGCGACCCAAGAAGCTAAAGAAATTCTCTGGCTATTATTGGCCGTATTAACACCAGAAAAAGAACGGGTATTGCGCAGTGCCTTAGCGACGGGATTATTGGGTTTAACGGCAGAAGATATTGATAGCCTAAATTACGATGAAAAAGCCTGGGAAAATGTCGTTGATGAGTTTGCTCACTATGCTGTAATTTGGCGTAAACGCGGTGTTCTTCCCATGTTACGTGGGATTATGTCTCAAAGACATATTGCTGAAACCTTGCTATCGGGTTCTGAAGGTGAACGCCGTTTGATGGATCTCATGCATATTGGGGAATTACTGCAAGAGATGTCTCTCCAGCTTGAAGGTGAGCACACACTAACCCGTTGGTTAGCGCAGCAGATTGCCCATCCTGACCATCAATCAGATGCACAACAAATGCGTCTTGAAAGTGATAGGCATTTAGTACAAATCAGCACCATTCATAAATCCAAGGGGTTGGAATATAAAATTGTTTGGTTACCGTTTGTCAGTAACTTCCTACCTCAATCAAAAGGTCTGTTTCACGACCGTGATGATTACATAGCGAAACTCGATCTTGATGATACAGAAGAGTATGTCGAATTAGCGGACGAAGAGCGCTTAGCCGAGGATTTACGTTTATTGTATGTGGCACTCACTCGCGCTATTTATCACTGTAGTGTCGGAGTCGCGCCGCTTATCAAAGGTAACCGTAAAAAAGCAGGTAATACAGATTTGCACCTATCCGCGCTGGGATATTTGCTGCAAAAAGGGCAAGAAGGTGACAGTGTTTTGCTCAGCAGCATGCTCGATGCACTCAGTAATGATGTGATTGATGTGCAACTGATAAACTCCCCTGAAATGGTAAGGCTGAATTTAACCAAAGAGACCAGCGATGAGTTATCTGCGAGAGTGGTTTCTCGACACTTTGATGATAGCTGGCGTGTAACAAGCTATTCGGGTTTGAGTTATAGCGCATCCCATGGAGAAGAAGAGCAAGCTTTATCGGCTGAGCAATTTGCTAACTCATTAGCCCCTAAGATGGATATTGAAGTTAGTCATGATGTCGAGGCACAAGAAATACAAGAAAATCAACTGACCCCCCACCAGTTTCCTAAAGGTGCTGCACCCGGTACATTTTTACATAGCTTAATGGAAGAAATTGATTTTTCAGGTGACATTTCTTCCGAATGGCTAGAAGAAAAACTGCAAGTAGCAGGCTTTGATACTCAATGGGTTCCTATGTTACAAGGCTGGTTGAATGCCATTTTGAATGTACCGTTAGCCGATGATGGGCTCTGTTTGTCGGCTATTTCAGCTCAAGATAGATTGGATGAAATGCAGTTCTATTTACCGATTGATAGCTTGCTCAGTGCAAAAGATGTTGATCGCGTTACTCACAAGTATGATCCTCTGTCAAAACATTGTCCTCCGCTTAATTTTGAGCAGGTACAAGGTATTTTAAAAGGCTTTATAGACTTAACCTTCTGTTGGAAAGGGCGGTTTTACTTATTGGATTATAAGTCTAACTATTTAGGCGAAGATGCCTCTTATTACACTCAAGAGGCGATGGCTGAAGCAATGATTGACCATCGATATGATTTGCAATATCAGCTCTATTCGCTGGCATTACACCGTTTTTTACAGCAGAGGATGCCAAATTACGATTATGAAACTCATTTTGGTGGCGTTTATTATCTTTTTTTACGGGGTACGGAACGCATAGATTCTCAAAATGGTGTCTTTTTCTATCGACCAACAATTGAATTTATCAGTGAGTTTGATGCGCTATTTCATGATGCTCAATCTAAGGAGCCACAATGATGAAAGCGTTGTTTAATCAAGCTATTGAAGTGCGTATATTCACACCTCTTGATGTGCAATTCGCTTATAACGTTGCAAATGAAGATAACCCGATTTTATTGTTAGTGGCTGCGCTGCTTAGTGCAGAAACTATGTCTGGGCATGTCTGCCTAGCGCTGGATGATATTCGTCCTGACGTGTTATTTATGGGGAGACACCCTGAATTTACAACTCAATTGTGGCACATGATTGGGGAACCAAATCAAGCCACTATCAGAGCGGCGTTATTATCGAGCGAATCCGTGAGTGAAGTCGGGGAAGAGTCTGTTGCTCCATTACTGCTATCAGGCGATTTTCTTTATTTCCAGCGTATGTGGCAATACGAGCAGTGCGTAGCTCACTTCTTTTCAGAGACTGAATTAGCTAATGTTAGTAATGATAATATTGTTAATAATGCTAAAGTTCAGCCAATTTTAACGGCGCTATTCCCTGAATCAACGCAGATAGATTGGCAGAAAATTGCCGCCGCCGTTGCGTTAACGAGTCGAGTTTCAGTCATTTCAGGGGGGCCAGGAACAGGTAAAACAACAACGGTAGCGAAAATTTTAGCGGCGCTGATTAAGTTAGGCCATCAGCAGCAGCATCGCTTACGTATTGAATTAGCCGCTCCAACAGGTAAAGCAGCCGCCCGTTTAACCGAGTCATTAGGGTATGCGATGAAACAGCTACCGTTAAATGACGATGAGCGTGAATTACTCCCCTCTCAAGCCAAAACATTACATCGACTATTGGGTGCTCAACCTGAAAGCCAGCAGTTTCGTTATCATCGAGATAACCCGCTTGCACTTGATATCTTAATTGTTGATGAAGCTTCAATGGTGGATTTGCCGATGATGGGCAAGCTTATTGAAGCACTGCCTGACTCTGTCAAACTGATATTTTTAGGCGATAAAGATCAGCTCGCTTCTGTTGAAGCGGGGGCTGTTTTAGGGGATATCTGCCGTTTCGCGAATAAAGGCTATAGTCCTGAACGAGCAGCTCAGCTGGAGCGATTGGCTGGATGCTCATTAAGTGAATTCACCTCAAATAAAGGGCCTGCTATCCGTGATAGCTTATGTCTATTAAGACACAGTTATCGTTTCTCTGCCGATTCAGGAATTGGTCAGCTAGCTTTCGCCGTCAATACCGGAAATGTGAAGCAGGTGGATGATATTCTTGCTCAGAATTTCACGGATATTCATAACTATATCCCTAGTGCCATGCCAGATAATGAAAGCGATGCCGAAGCCAAAATGAGCGAAAGTTACGCCAATATGTTACTAGATGCGGTCGGGTTTTATCAGCACTATTTATTAGCCGTTAAAGCGAGGGAAAAACCTGCTGATGTCTTACATAAATTTAATCAATACCGTCTACTTGCAGCATTAAGGGAAGGAGCTTACGGGGTTTCAGGTCTAAATGACAAACTTGAAAAATTACTTCATCGCCAAGGGTTAATTACAAAACCATATAACTTGAAGCATAAGCACTATGTTGGAAGACCGATTATGATCAGCCGCAATGATAGTGCACTAGGTCTCTTTAATGGTGATATTGGTATTATCCTGTTAGATGAAGAGCGCCAGATGAGAGCCTACTTCCAATTTCCTGATGGCACTATTCGTGGGATCCAACCAAATCGACTGCCAGCACATGAAACGGCTTACGTGATGACAGTACATAAATCTCAAGGTTCAGAGTTTGCTCATACCGCCTTGGTTTTACCTTATGTATATTCGCCGGTGATTACCCGAGAGCTCGTCTATACCGCGATGACACGAGCTAAGAACGAACTTTCATTGTATGGCAGTAAAAAAGTGTTACGTCGTGCGATAGAAACCCCCACTAAACGCCGTAGTGGCTTAGCGCTACAGTTTGAGCAGTTAAATTAATTCCCAGACATTTAAGGTACCAATATGGAAAATCAGCAACAAATGACCGCCGTGACAGTAACATTGAATGCCAAAATTGATCCTGCTCGCCGTGCAGATTTGGAAGATGCATTTGATCAAGCCATGGAGAAATTAGGCAAAGAGGGGCAAATCCAAGTCAGTGGTGGTGGCACCCAATTAGGTGAAAATGGCGAAGTTGCTGAGTGTGATATTGAATTGGCACTAAGTGATGCAAGTGATGAAAACATCAGCCTGATTATTCAAATGTTTTCGGCGATGTTAGCCCCTAAAGGCTCTCGCTTAACTATTCATGGTGAAGACGTTCAAATCGACTTTGGTGCGGATGAAGGGCTGGCGATTTATTTCAATGGCACAGATTTAGCTGATGAAGTCTATGAAAATAATGATATTAACGATCTTTTTGATCAGCTTGATGAAGCGGTCGAAGATATCGGTGGGATCCATGGTGTTTGGGATGGTCCAACAGAAACCGCATTCTATTTTTACGGTACCTCTTTTGCTGAAATGGAAGCGATTTTACGTCCACTGTTAGAGCAAAATCCACTGTGCGAAAAATGCCGAGTCGTGCAAATCGCTTAACTTAATATTAGGTCACATTAAAGAAAAACCCAGAGTATTACTTGAATATCTGGGTTTATGGACGCGAGTTAGAGATTATGGCGAACTACTCTGTTTGCCAACTTTCTGTAAGATTTCAAGCGGCTTGGCTTTTAATATCCAGCATTAAAATTTTTGATTTACGCTGATAGTTATAAAGTGCCTGCTTTTTGACTGGAAGCATCTCAATTTCTGCAGGAATAAAACCACGTTCTTGGAACCAATGAATGCTCCGAGTGGTTAAGACAAACAGTTTATCCAGCTCTAGTTGCTTAGCTTGCGTCATAACGCGTTGTAGCAGTTCTTCGCCCCGAGATGAGCTACGATAATCAGGGTGTACTGCCACGCAAGCCATCTCCCCAAGTTTTTCTTCGGGATATGGGTAAAGTGCAGCGCAGGCGATCACCAAATTATCGCGCTCAATAATCGTGAACTTATCGATTTCCATTTCGAGTTGTTCCCGTGAGCGTCTAACCAGAATACCTTGCTGCTCAAGAGGTCTGATTAGCTCTAAAATTCCACCAATATCATTGATATTCGCACGGCGAGTCTTTTCTGAGCTTTCCATGACTATCTGCGTACCGATACCATCACGGGAGAAGAGTTCTTGGATCAACGAACCATTTTCTTGATAGCTAAGTAGGTGGCTACGGCGTACACCTCGGCGGCAGGCAGAAGCTGCGCCACGCAAGAAGCGAACTGTTCCAGAGTAATAATCTCCTTCAGATTCTAATTCTTGGATCCGTGTTTCTGCCTCATTTGGGAATAGCTCAGACAGAATATTACCGTCCTTATCAGCCACCCCTTGAGATGAGCAGAAACCAATCAGTTTTTCGGCCTTGATTTTAACGGCAAGCTGAGTTGCAATCTCTTCCGAGGTGAGGTTAAAGCTTTCACCGGTTACAGAAACTGCCACAGGGCCAATTAACACGATAGATCCATTATCGAGTTGAGCATTGATAGCATCTTCGTTGATGCGACGAATACGACCGCTATGGCAATAATCAATCCCATCATCGACACCTAAAGGCTGTGCAATCACAAAATTACCACTCACAACGTTAATGTGTGCTCCTTGTAATGGCGTATTGCCTAAACTCATTGATAAACGAGCCGTAATATCAAGCTGCAATGCTCCAGAAGCTTGCTTAACATATTCAAGGGTATTCGCATCAGTGACACGGGTATGTTTATGATAAATGGCGTCATAATTATGCTCAGCAAGGATGTCTTCGATTTGAGGTCGAGCGCCATAAACAACGACAATACGAATGCCAAGGCTATGAAGTAGCCCTATATCATTGACAATACTAGGAAAATTTCCATGCGCAATTGCTTCACCGCCAAGCATGATGATAAATGTCTTGCCACGGTGGGCATTTATATAAGGTACCGAATGGCGAAATTCATCAACCAACTCGGTGCTGCGCTCTTTCATAATCACCCTCTTAACTGAATTTTTATTCGCAATAACTGTATTTTTATTCTTTTTGGCGGGAAATATCAAGTAAAAGTTAGGACAATAAAAGTAACAAATTTATTTTTAAGGTTTACATATCTCTAAATATAAATGGATATAATCACAACAATGCAATCTGCATATCAGATTATTGCCAATAAATGTTATTCGGCAATTGAGCATCATTAACTATTTAAATTACGCAAGTATGGTGTTTATATTGCATTGAATAGATGCGTGCTGGGATATAAATAGAATAGATTGGTAATGACAAAGGATGAAGAACTAGATAGAGTGCGAATTAGTCGCTAATATATTATCTCTTGTCTTAGATATTATTAAACTTTTCAGGATATAGATTCGGAATTATTGATGAGTCATCAAGATCACAGCCCATCAAAACGTCGCCTATTGCAAGGTGCGGCGGCAGTTATGCTATTAAGTGTCAGCCCATTCGGTTTTGCTGCCAGTAGTAGCGTTGTTGCTGTTCGTATTTGGCCAGCCTCGAGTTATACCCGTATTACTCTAGAATCCAGCATTCCTTTAAAGTATCGCCAGTTTGTTTTAAACAATCCTGAGCGTATTGTTGTTGATTTAGAGGGCGTTCAATTAAATAACGTTCTTAAGAATATGGGAAGCCAAATTCAGTCTCGAGACCCTTACTTAAAATTAGTGAGAGTCGGGCAGTTTGATCCTAAAACGGTACGTTTGGTTTTTGAAGTTAAAAACAAAGTATCTCCTCGATTCTTTACCCTACCGCCAGTCGCTGAATTTAAACACCGTTTAGTTATGGATTTCTATCCGGGTAAAGGCGTTGAAACCAACGATGACCCATTATTGGCGCTCCTTGAAGATTACAACAAAGGTGATTTAGAAGAGAGCATGCCAGTACAGGCGAAAAAACCAGGGAAAGCGGGTACCGATAGGCCGATTGTTATTATGATTGACCCAGGGCATGGAGGGGAAGACCCCGGTGCGATTGGTAAGTATAAGACCCGTGAAAAAGATGTGGTTTTACAAATCGCCCGTCGCTTGAAAACGCTGATTGATAAAGATCCGAAAATGCGGGCATATATGACGCGTAATGAGGATGTCTTTATTCCATTAAAAGTCCGCGTGGCGAAAGCGAGAAAAATGCAGGCTGATTTGTTTGTTTCTATTCATGCGGATACCTTTACCAACCGTTCAGCGAATGGTTCATCGGTCTTCGCACTCTCCACGAAAGGGGCAACCAGTAACACGGCGCGTTACCTCGCTCAAACGCAGAACGAAGCTGACTTAATTGGTGGGGTGAGTAAAAGCGGCGATGCGTATCTCGACCATACCATGTTAGATCTGGTGCAAACTGCAACGATTAATGACAGCTTAAAGTTTGGGGATGAAGTTTTAAAACGTATGGGGCGCGTTAACCGGCTACACAAAAACAAAGTGGACCAAGCTGGCTTCGCGGTATTAAAAGCCCCCGAAATTCCATCTATTTTGGTGGAAACAGCCTTTATCAGTAACTTAGAAGAAGAGCGTAAACTCAAAACCGCTAAGTTCCAACAGCAAATGGCTGAGTCGATTTTTGAAGGGATCAAAGCTTATTTCCGTAATGGAGGCGAGTTAGCTATCCGTAATTAATCGTGATATTTTTCGTGTCGAAGAAGGTGGCAAACAGTAATGTGAGTCGCCTTTTTTATTGGCTGAAAACAAGAAATTAAGTGATTAAAAATCTGTTTGGGTTTTGATATGACTAAGAAAGACAAAGAAAAGAATAAATAAGAAGAGAAAAAAGAATTGGTTGCGGGGGCTGGATTTGAACCAACGACCTTCGGGTTATGAGCCCGACGAGCTACCAAGCTGCTCCACCCCGCGACTGAAGAGGTTAAATATATCAGGAATTGGTTGCGGGAGCTGGATTTGAACCAACGACCTTCGGGTTATGAGCCCGACGAGCTACCATGCTGCTCCATCCCGCGCCTGAATATTTCACTACTTTGGGATACTACTTTGATTTTACTGCTGAACTTACTTTGACTGAATCAAGTTTGACTAAATCAAGAAATTGGTTGCGGGGGCTGGATTTGAACCAACGACCTTCGGGTTATGAGCCCGACGAGCTACCATGCTGCTCCACCCCGCGTCCGATAGCGGGCACTATACTCGGGATGAGATCTGATGCAAGTTTTTTCGTGTTTTTTTTTCATTTTTCATCAAGTGGCGTTTAAAAATCGCACAAAATGTAGTTTTTTTGTTCTTTAAAGGTTTCTAACCCAAAAATAACCCCACTAAATATTTATACCCGTTTCATTCTCAATTTGGGTTTGCTATTGTGCGCTTCATATTGGATATGTGTTAGGTGGTATAAAGATGAATTCATGGCAGAAAGGGTTAATCGCGGGCGTCTTCTTTTCTTTATTGGCAGGGTGTCAATCTCATCCAACAGATAAAGGGCAACAATATAAAGACGGTAAATTGCACAGTGACTTGCAACAAGTTAATCAAGTTAACGTGCAAGGACGACCAATAAATGCGCCGGATTTTAATCGCCAAGTGACGGAAATTCAAAATGCATCACCACGCTTATTCAACAACAATAATGAAACTTACCACGCAATAGAAAACTGGTTAATGGCAGGGGGCGATCCTGCTCAATTATCGCGTTTCAATTTGTCGGCTTTCCAAATGGAAGGGATGGACAATTACGGAAACGTCCAATTCACGGGGTACTACACGCCTGTGATTGAGGCTCGACGCTCGCCGCAAGGTAATTACCGCCATCCATTGTATGGTATGCCGTCAAAAAGCAAAGGGCGCTTACCTAGCCGTGCACAAATATATAATGGCGCGCTCAGTAACAATCTGATCCTGGCTTACAGCGATTCTCCTGTCGACAATTTTATGATGGAAGTGCAAGGCAGTGGTTACGTGGACTTTGGCGATGGTAGCCCACTGAATTTCTTCGCTTATGCAGGCAAAAATGGTCATGCATATAAAAGTATTGGTAAGGTGCTGGTTGATAGAGGCGAAGTGCCTTTAGAGAAAATGTCCCTACAGGCTATTCACGACTGGACAAACACGCACAGTGAACAAGAAGTGCGTGAATTACTTGAAAGTAATCCATCGTTTGTTTTCTTTAAACCGCAATCTTTCGTCCCTGTAAGGGGTGCAAGTGCAGTGCCATTAGTGGCAAAAGCATCAGTAGCATCGGATAAAACCTTGATCCCACCGGGAACCGCATTGCTAGCCGAAGTTCCTGTGTTAGATGGAAATGGGAAATTTACGGGTAGATACGAAATGCGTATGATGGTAGCCCTCGATGTGGGCGGCGCAATTAAAGGGCACCATTTCGATATTTATCATGGAACAGGGCACGATGCAGGGAAAATGGCCGGTTTTTATAACCACTATGGTCGAGTGTGGGTTCTGAAAAAAAGCCAACCTGTTTTTAGTGCGATGTAGCCCCTATTTACTGTTTATTAAGTTTTCGTTTTAACTAAGGTTGTTTGTGATTATGCTAGCTCAGCTTTCTGATGCGTGGATGCAGCGATTCGCTGGAATCGGGCGTTTATATGGGCAACAAGCCCTTCATCTTTTTGCACGTTCACATGTGTGTGTTATTGGCGTGGGCGGCGTCGGCGTATGGGCTGCTGAAGCATTAGCGCGTTCAGGAATTGGCGCTATCACCTTGATAGATATGGATGATATCTGCGTGACAAATACGAATCGCCAACTTCATGCATTGAAATCAACAGTGGGGCTACCTAAAGTTGATGTGATGAAAGAGCGCATTTTGGCAATCAACCCTGAGTGTACCGTGAATGTTATCGATGATTTCATTACGGTGGATAATGTGGCTGAATACCTCTCTTTGGGATTTGATTACGTTATTGATGCCATTGACAGTGTAAGACCAAAAGCGGCGCTGCTGGCGTATTGTCGACGTTTTAAAATTCCTATCGTGACGACGGGGGGCGCAGGTGGTCAAATTGATCCAACCCAAATTCAAGTCGCGGATTTAGCAAAGACAGTTCAAGATCCTTTGGCAGCGAAATTACGCGAACGCCTGAAATCAGACTTTAATATCGTGAAAAATGGCAAAGGTAAATTGGGAATCGATTGTGTGTTTTCGACGGAGCAGTTGGTCTATCCACAAAGTGATGGAACAGTATGCGCGGCAAAAAGCACAGCAGATGGTTCAAAACGTATGGATTGTGCATCAGGATTTGGTGCGGTCACGATGGTAACAGCCAGTTTTGGCTTTATTGCGGTGTCCCATGCGTTGAAAAAGATGGTTGCAAAGGCACAAAGAGAAGTTAAACAGTAGAATTGAGGCTACGATGTAGCCTCAATGGGATAATCATTCTGCTGGGGTCATTTCACCCGCAATGTTTTTGATTGCTGTAATTAGTGCGTGGATCCCATTTTGGCGGGATTCACTGAGTTGCCCTGTTAGACCTGTTTGACTAAAAATATCTTCAAAATCAGTCTCTAAAATTTGCTGTGCATTTTTCTGTTCAACGCAGGCGAGCAAAATAGCAAATAACCCTTTCACTACACGACCTTCGCTATCCCCATAAAAATGGAATGTATCATCATCATTGAGAATAGCGCCAATCCATACACGGTTTTCACACCCTTGAACTTCCTGAGTCTGCTGCTTTTCTTCTTCTGTGAGAGAGGGTAGTTTTTTCGCGAGCTGAATGAGTAAGCGATATTTATCTTCCCACGCTTTTTGTTTGGAAAACTGTTCAACGATTTCGTGAATGACAATTTCTGTGCCAAATGGATGA
Organism: Providencia sp. wls1922; assembly: GCF_009706505.1. Lineage (NCBI taxonomy): Bacteria > Pseudomonadati > Pseudomonadota > Gammaproteobacteria > Enterobacterales > Morganellaceae > Providencia > Providencia sp. wls1922. Next base: position 112,486 of record NZ_WLUG01000094.1, read on the forward strand.
GAAGCCAGTTCATGTCGAGACAAAGTCATTAGATTACCTTTTAATCATTTAAAATCGAAAGTGCAAATTTCACTGAATCAATAAATTTATCAATATCTTGCTTGTTGTTATATGGCATGGCTGAGATGCGTAAACAGCCGCTAATATTGAGTGAATCCATCAATGGTTGAGCACAATGTTGTCCATAGCGTAATGCAATTTTCTGTTCGGTCAAGAAAAGCCCTAAATCACTATGGTGAATATTGTGGAAATTGAAAGATAAAAGCGGTGAATTTTGAGTTCGATAGAAAATCGCGCCTTCGAGCTGAGAAAGCTGCTCATAGGCATAGTCTATCAGAGCACAAGTATAGGCTTCTGCTTGCGTTAAGTTTTGCGTTGAAAGCCACTCAAGCACAGCTGAAAAGGCTATTACACCCGCGATATTCGGTGTTCCAGCTTCAAATCGCTGAGGAATTGGGGCGAGGGTGAAGCCTGAAAAATCAACATGATTCAACATTTTACCGCCGCCATGCCATGGGCTCATATTGGCTAAATGCTCGGGTTTTCCATAGCAGATACCTAAACCTGTAGGCCCATATAATTTGTGCGCTGAAAAAGCGTAGAAATCTACATTGGTTTCCATGACGTTAAGAGGGTGGTGCACAACGCCCTGAGCGCCATCAACAACGATTTTTGCACCAAATTGATGGGCAAGTGTGGTTATCGCGTTAATGTCCGGCTGGTAGCCCGTTACGTTAGACATTTGCGTTACTGCAACAATTTTGCTTTTGGTGTTCAAGAGTGATTGCAGCGTATTGAGATCTAAGGTTAAGTCAGGAGCCACTGTCCATTTAACAATCTTTGCGCCTGTCTGTTGTGCCAACATCAGCCAAGGCAGCAAGTTTGAGTGATGCTCAGTCTCACTGACAATAATTTCATCACCTGCTTGGAGTTTTTCACGGAAATAACTCTGTGCAATCAAGTTAATAGATTCAGTAGTGCCACGTGTCCAGATAATGGATTTTTCGTCCGGTGTTTGGATCAATTTTGCTGTGAATACGCGACCTTGTTCGTACAAGCGAGTAATTTTTAATGCTTCAGGAGATTGCCCTCGATAGACCGAACTGCCAGAAAAGCGATAGTAATCATCAGAGGCGTTGATCATATCCAACGGTTTTAGGGCGGTGGCGGCGCTATCAAGGAAAACAATATCAGAGCCGATGGCTGGAAATTGCTGACGAAATTGAGGGGCGTTAAAGTTATCCATTATGCTGATTCTTTGATGTTAGCTATCCAACAGGTGAATGTGGCTGTGGTTATGAATGTGCGTTGATTATGATAATAACGGAAAACAGCGAATAAGTAGATGGAGATAAAAAATGTTATTCAGTTATCGATCATTAGAAATAATTTGTTACACTTAACAGGAAGATTTTTGCGCAAATTTTTGAATAATTGCGCGCCTGAAAAAAGTTAACGCACTAAATCGATGAAGGTTTGCTTTTTAACCTAATGGTTAAATTTAATTTAAGATGCGTTTTTTGGGCTTTTTTACTCGAAATCCGATGGGATAATGTTTTTTTATCTTTCATAATGGATTTTATGGCGCCCAAAATAAAAAAAGCACCGCGCTTAGGCGGTGCACTATAAAAATCACTATGGACAGACAGGGTAAATGTACAGGAAGTGAAAAAAACAGTAGCAATCGCTACAAAGCCTGGATTAACCAGACAACTTGCAAACACAACATCACAACCACAAAGCCAAAAGTTTCAAAGTAACTAAACTCTGCAACTTTTCGTTCCGGCTTAGGAAGTGCGCATACTATAGGTATTTACTGGCGTATCCTCAAGGGACAATTTATAATGCTTCGGATGAGAAAAACTAATGCGTATAACGAAGCTGAGTCGAAGAGATTATGTCTAAAAGATTACCGCCTTTAAATGCTCTGAGAGTGTTTGATGCCGCCGCCCGTCATTTAAGTTTTACTAAAGCGGCAGATGAATTATTTGTGACACAGGCAGCTGTCAGTCATCAAATAAAAAGCTTAGAAGATTTCCTCGGATTAAAGCTATTTCGCCGTCGAAATCGTTCATTGCTGCTGACGGAAGAGGGGCAAAGTTATTACCTTGATATTAAAGAAATTTTCTCGTCTTTAAATGAAGCAACGAGAAAGCTTCAAGCCAGAAGTGCAAAAGGCGCACTAACTGTAAGCTTATCGCCAAGTTTCGCGATACAATGGTTGGTTCCTCGGCTTTCTGGATTTAACCAAGCTTTCCCAGGTATTGATGTACGTATTCAAGCAGTTGATCGGGAAGAAGATAAACTAGCGGATGATGTGGATGTTGCCATTTTTTATGGCAGAGGAAACTGGACTGGCTTAAGAACGGACAGACTCTACGCCGAATATTTAATGCCAGTGTGTTCACCTTCGTTAATGACCGGAGGGAATCAACTGAAGAACCCAGAAGATTTAGCGAAGCATACGTTGCTTCATGATTCTTCTCGCCGTGATTGGCAAGCTTATGTTAAGCAATTAGATTTGCAAAATATTGTGAATGTGCAGCAAGGACCTATTTTTAGCCATAGCGCTATGGTGATCCAAGCAGCAGTTCATGGGCAAGGGGTGGCATTAACCAACAATGTGATGGCAAAGAATGAGATTGATGCTGGCAGATTGGTGTGTCCGTTTAGCGAAGTATTAGTCAGTAAAAATGCATTCTATCTGGTCTGCCAAGAGAGTCAGGCCGATTTAGGGAAAATAGCGGCATTTCGTCAATGGATCCTTGCACAAGCAGCCAGTGAGCAAGAAAAGCTTGGCTTTATTACCAATGACCAAGATTTGACGCATATACAATAATCAAACAGTTAAAACGAAGGTGCTATTGTGAATAGTCGTTTGATGTTAATTTTTGCAGGGATTAGTGGATTTTTTATTGTTGCATTTGGCGCCATTGGCTCTCATGCACTTTCTCCAATTATGAGCGCTCATCAAATGGCTTGGATTGAAACAGGGCTGCGTTATCAAATGTTTCATACCGTTGCATTAATGGTGCTGGGTGCGGTATTACTGCGTAAAGTCATTTTGTGGTTCTATTGGGCGGGCGTATTTTTCTCCGTAGGCATACTTCTTTTTAGCGGTAGCCTTTATTGTATGGCCTTATTGCAGGTAAAATACTTCTCTTATTTTACGCCAATAGGTGGCGTTTGCTTCCTCGTTGGCTGGCTTTTAGTTGTTATTGGCGCTATGCGTCTAAGGAAATCGGCGTCACGCAATGAGTAATAAAATTGCATTATATTGCCGCCCGGGCTTTGAAAAAGAGTGCGCAGCAGAAATTACAGATAAAGCAGGGCAACGCGAAATTTACGGTTTTGCCCGCGTTAAAGAAAATAGCGGTTATGTTATTTTCGAATGTTATCAATCTGAGGATGCAGACATCCTTGCGCGCACGCTTCCATTTCGTGAATTGATTTTTGCTCGCCAAATGTTTGTAGTGGGTGATTTATTAAAAGATTTACCGCCAGAAGATAGAGTTACACCGATTGTGAACGCGCTTAGCCAACAGGTTGAGAGAGCGGGGGATCTGCGTGTTGAAGTTGCGGATACCAATGAATCAAAAGAATTAATGAAATTCTGCCGTAAATTTACGGTACCTCTGCGTAATGCGTTACGCCAAGAGAAAGTTTTATTGGCGCAAGAGAACTTTAAACGCCCAGTCGTCCACGTGTTCTTTATTGCGCCGGGGTGCTGCTATACTGGTTATTCTTATTCGAATAATAGCTCGAATTTCTATATGGGGATCCCGCGCTTGAAGTTCCCATCGGATGCACCAAGCCGTTCGACGTTAAAGCTGGAAGAGGCTTTCCATGTGTTTATTCCTTATGAAGAGTGGGATGAGCGCCTTGCGAGTGGCATGAAAGCGGTGGATTTAGGCGCATGCCCTGGGGGATGGACTTACCAGCTCGTCAAACGCAGCATGATGGTGGAAGCGGTAGATAATGGTCCAATGGCGGAAAGCCTGATGGATACAGGACAAGTTCGACATCACCGTGAAGATGGTTTTAAATTTAAGCCAACCTCTCAAAATATCACGTGGCTCGTATGTGATATGGTGGAAAAACCTGCCAAGGTTGCTGCATTAATGACTCAGTGGCTGCAAGAAGGCTGGTG
>NZ_WLUG01000095.1:0-29837 GCF_009706505.1 Providencia sp. wls1922
CCAGACAATACGCCTAGCACCGTAATTAATTGGCGGAAGTTCCCCGCCAGACCCACACCACTCGGGCCAAATGAGACTGCAAATAATTTCACGATCAACAGGCCCACCCCGATTTTTATCAGGGTAGACCCAGCAGTCCAAACCGATGCTTTAGCGAGTGACATTAGGCAAAGAACGCTTTGATTCGCTCAATAACCACTTGTTGCTCGTCGTCTGTCATGTTGTAGAACATTGGCAGGCGCACTAAACGGTCACTTTCAACCGAGGTGTATTTGTCTTCACCGTGGAAATAGCCGAATTCCAGTCCAGCAGGGCTGGTGTGCAGTGGCACATAATGGAACACCGTCAAAATACCATGGGATTTCATATAGTCATTGAACGCTGTGCGCTCTTCCACATCTTTGAGTTTGATATAGAACATATGGGCATTATGTTTCAGCCCTTCCGGCACGGTTGCTAACACTAAACGACCTGCAGCCACCAGTGGTTGTAACGCTTGATAATAGCGATCCCACAGCAGTAAGCGGCGTTCGTTGATTTTGTCTGCTTCTTCTAACTGCGCCCATAAATAGGCTGCTTGTAAGTCAGATAACAGGTAGCTTGAACCGATGTCACGCCAAGTGTATTTGTCCACTTGACCACGGAAAAATTGACTGCGGTTTGTACCTTTTTCGCGGATCACTTCTGCGCGGTTAATCAACGCCTTATCATTGATTAAGGTCGCACCACCTTCACCACCCGAAGAGTAGTTCTTGGTTTCATGGAAGCTATAGCAACCAATATGACCGATGGCACCCAGTGCTTTACCTTTATAGGTGGACATCACGCCTTGCGCTGCGTCTTCAATCACAAATAAATTGTGTTTCTTCGCAATCGCCATGATGGTGTCCATTTCGCAAGCCACGCCTGCGTAGTGAACAGGAACAATTGCACGTGTACGATCAGTGATTGCCGCTTCAATTTTGGTTTCATCGATATTCATCGTATCTGGACGAATATCCACAAACACAATTTTAGCGCCACGTAACACGAATGCGTTAGAGGTCGATACGAAGGTAAAGCTTGGCATGATGACTTCATCGCCTGGCTTAATATCAATCAGGATCGCTGCCATTTCTAATGAAGCGGTGCAAGACGGCGTTAACTGGACTTTCGGACAGTTAAAACGTTTCTCCATCCACTCTTCACAACGCTTAGTGAAACCACCATCCCCGCACAGTTTGCCACTTGCCATGGCCTGCTTCATATACTCAACTTCAGTACCTACAACGGGTGGTTTATTAAATGGAATCATGTTGTCCCCTGTATAACCAATATGCTGTGCTGGCGATAGCCGCACCGCTACGTGAATAAAGATTTAACGCCGCAACATTGCTCATTTGTGTGGCAACATTTAACTGTCTTTTTTGGTGTTGCACACACCACTGATACGCTGCTGACATTAATTTCCGACCGATACCGCGTCCTGCTGCACTTGGCGTTGCCGCTAACAGCCCAATTCGCGCTGTATTTGCATCAAGGCTGCGTAGGCTAACGAAACCTAAAATATCACCTGCATTATCTCTAAGGAGTAAACAGGTGTGGTCAAAGGTGCCGAGAACGGCTTTTTCTATCCATAATGCATAAAACCGACCGCTGTCCCCTTCATGGTACCAAGGGGTTCTAAAGCGGCTGTTACTAAACACAGAGGCCGCGGTGTCGCGCAGAGAAACAATATCCCCTGTTTGTGCAACAACCACATTATCCGTCTCTGATAACGCTGTGTTTAGATAAGCATTTTCTGTGCCAATAGTTAACGCAAAATCAATTTCGCCTTCAACAAAACTGAATCCCATACTGGCAAGTTCATCGATTTTAGCTGTTTCGGATGCCGCGACTTTCGCTTGCACAATATCAAACTTATCCAATTGATAAGAAAGAATAATTTGCGCATCAGTCGCGGCGAAATCCAGTTTCGCCGTTGAACGTTTGAAAAAATCAGACTCCCAATCTAGGGGATCAATATTGGCGCGGACGGACACGAAGTAAGTCCTCTAAATATTTGCCATAACCTGTTTTATTCAGGCGAGTTGCGGCTTCTTTAACTTGGTCGTCTGATAACCAGCCATTGCGCCATGCAATCTCTTCTAAACAAGCCACTTTAAAGCCTTGGCGTTTCTCAACGGTCTGAACAAATGTTCCGGCTTCAATTAAGCTGTCATGAGTTCCCGTATCTAACCAAGCGAATCCACGACCAAGCAGCTCAACGCTAAGCTCGCCGCGCTCTAAATACATTTGGTTGATAGAGGTAATTTCTAATTCACCACGTTCGGAAGGTTTTACTTGTTTAGCAAAATCAACCACTTGGTTATCATAGAAATATAAACCCGTTACTGCCCAGTTTGATTTTGGTTGTTTTGGTTTTTCTTCGATAGACAACGCTTTGAAATTGTCATCAAATTCCACCACACCAAAACGCTCAGGATCCATGACTTGGTAGCCGAATACTGTCGCGCCTTTTTGGCGTGCCGCGACTGACATTAATTTAGGGCTGAATGAGTGACCGAAGAAAATGTTATCGCCCAGCACTAAGCAGCAAGAGTCCCCATTAATGAACTCTTCACCAATGATAAACGCTTGAGCCAGTCCATCTGGAGAAGGCTGTTCCGCGTAGCTCAATTCGATACCAAACTCATGCCCATCGCCCAGTAAACGCTGGAACATAGGCAAATCATCCGGCGTTGAAATCACCAGAATTTCACGGATCCCTGCTAGCATTAACACTGACAGCGGATAGTAGATCATTGGCTTATCATAAATAGGCAGCAACTGTTTTGAGATGCCGCGAGTGATCGGGTGCAAACGCGTTCCCGAGCCACCAGCCAGAATAATACCTTTCATATTGCCTCCTAGCTGCCTAAGCCCAGACGTTCACCGGCATAGGAGCCATCTTGCACACGACGCCACCAAGTTTCGTTGTTTAAATACCACAGAACCGTTTTACGGATCCCGGATTCAAACGTCTCTTCAGGTGTCCAGCCTAATTCACGCTCAATTTTATCGGCGTCAATGGCGTAGCGCATATCGTGACCAGGACGATCTTTCACATACGTGATTAAGTCGCGGTAATGAGCAACCCCTTGAGGTTTCTGCGGGTGCAGTTCTTCAAGTAATTCACAAATTGTTTCAACCACTTGAATATTACGACGCTCGTTATGGCCACCAATATTGTAGGTTGACCCCGGCTGTGCTTGAGTGGCCACTAAATGCAGCGCACGGGCATGGTCTTCCACAAACAGCCAGTCGCGAATTTGCTCACCTTTGCCATACACTGGCAGCGGCTTGCCGGAAATCGCATTCAAAATAATCAATGGGATTAACTTCTCAGGGAAGTGATAAGGGCCATAGTTATTTGAGCAGTTGGTGATCATGGTCGGTAAACCATACGTTCTCTGCCACGCACGCACTAAATGGTCGCTGGACGCTTTTGAGGCTGAATATGGGCTGCTTGGTGCATACGGTGTAGTTTCCGTAAAGAAGCCATCTGGACCTTCCAAGTCACCATACACTTCATCGGTTGAAATGTGATGGAAACGGAAAGCCGCTTTTTTACTATCTTCAAGTGCAGACCAGTAATGACGAGCCGCTTCTAACAGTGTGTAAGTACCCACTATGTTGGTTTCGATAAATGCCGCTGGACCATCAATTGAGCGGTCAACGTGGCTTTCTGCCGCTAAATGCATCACAACATCAGGCTTGTGTTCAGCAAACACTTTATCCAATGCAGCGCGGTCACAAATGTTCACTTGTTCAAAAGCGTAGCGCTCGCTATTGGCGACTTCCGCTAATGATTCCAAATTGCCCGCGTAGGTTAAACAGTCAACCACAATCGCGTGATCTTTTGTGTTTTCAATCACATGACGAACAACAGCAGAGCCGATAAAGCCGGCTCCACCTGTAATTAAAATACGTTTCAACGCCATACTCCTTTTGTATCCACAACCCATTTTTGTGGGATAGCAGAACCTTGGATACCTTTAAACAGGTTATGGTCGACTAACATCAGGATCACATCCGCTTCGCTCACAGCAGTTTCAATAGAAACCAGCTCCGCAATACCTTTCAGTGCAGTTGGTAATTCGTGAATATGTGGTTCAACTGCAAATGTTTTACCTGGGTTCCAGTTCGCAACCATTTTGGTGATGTGCATTGCTGGGCTTTCACGCAGGTCATCGATGTTTGGTTTGAACGATAAACCGAAACATGCGATTTTGATTTCATTCGCTTTTTTGCCAGTTTCCACTAAGCAATCAGCCACTGCGGCTTTCACTTGATCAACAACCCAGATTGGCTTGCCATCGTTAACTAAACGCGCAGTGTGGATTAAACGAGATTGTTTTGGGCTTTGTGCCACGATAAACCATGGGTCTACTGCGATACAGTGACCTCCAACGCCTGGGCCCGGTTGCAAAATGTTCACGCGAGGGTGACGGTTTGCAAGGCTAATCAGTTCCCAAACATTGATATCTTGGTCTGCACAAATCAGCGATAATTCGTTAGCAAATGCGATATTGACGTCACGGAAGCTGTTTTCCGTTAACTTGCACATTTCAGCTGTTCTTGAGTTAGTGATTACACACTCACCTTCTAAGAAGATGTTATACAGTTCGCTAGCACGCAGTGAAGATTTAGGTGTCATCCCGCCGACAACACGGTCGTTTTTGATCAGTTCAACCATCACTTGACCCGGCAGTACGCGCTCAGGGCAATATGCCACGTCGATATCTGCTTCTTCACCAGCTTGGTGAGGGAAGGTCAAATCAGGGCGAGCTGCTGCTAACCACTGTGCCATTTGCTCCGTCGTACCTACTGGAGACGTGGACTCCAGAATCACTAGGTCGCCTTTTTTCAGGACTGGTGCGATAGATTCAGCTGCCGCTTTCACGTACACCAAATCAGGCTCGTGTTCACCTTTGAATGGTGTCGGAACAGCAATCAGGAATGCGTCTGCGGGTTGTGGCTTGGTGAAGGCTTTTAAGTGACCTTCTTCAACTGCTTTTTTCACCACAACGTCCAGCTCAGGTTCCACAATATGGATTTTACCTTGATTGATAGTGTCAACAGCATGCTGGTTGACATCTACGCCGACAACCTGCTTCTTACGAGATGCGAAGGCTGCCGCTGTTGGTAAACCGATATAACCGAGGCCGATAACAGAAATAGTTTCAAAACTCATAATTTCACCTGATTGCTTTTTAATGCTGCAAGAATACGCTGACAAGCATGACCATCACCATACGGGTTATGTGCGCGGCTCATTTCGTGATATTCCGCTTCATCTGTCAGTAACCGATTAACTTCATTTACAATGGTTTTTGTATCTGTACCCACTAAACGGACTGTCCCTGCATCAACAGCTTCAGGGCGTTCAGTGGTATCTCTCATAACTAAAACAGGCTTGCCTAAAGATGGCGCTTCTTCTTGAATACCGCCGGAATCCGTTAAAATCAGATACGCGTGGTTCATCAAATAGACGAACGGCAAATATTCTTGAGGGCTAATTAAGATAATATTATCAATACCATGCAGAATACGTTTTACAGGCTCGCTCACATTCGGGTTTAAGTGAACAGGGTAAACCACTTGAACATCAGGGTGAGTTTGAGCGATATCCGCTAATGCATGGCAAATGCGCTCAAAACCACCACCAAAACTTTCACGGCGGTGACCCGTTACAAGCAACATTTTTTTATTTGGATCGATAAATGGGTAATTTCCGGCTAATTCAGCCATCATGTTTTGGTTACCCATTACCTTCTCTTTGACCCACAACAGCGCATCAATGACCGTATTACCAGTCACAAAAATATGGCTATCGGGAATGGATTCGTTGAGTAAGTTTTGGCGCGAATTTTCTGTAGGCGCAAAATGGTACTGAGCAAGGTGCCCCGCAATTTTACGGTTACCTTCTTCTGGCCATGGAGAGTAGAGGTTCCCTGTGCGCAGCCCAGCTTCAACATGCCCAACGGGGATGCGATGGTAGAATGCCGCAAGACTGGTTGCCATTGTTGTGGCGGTATCGCCATGAACAAGGACAACATCGGGTTGGAAATCCGCAAATACTGCCTTTAATCCTTCCAGAATACGGCAAGTAATATCGGTTAAATCCTGACCTGGTTTCATAATGTTGAGATCATAATCGGGCGTGATCTCAAATAAGTTCAGTACTTGATCTAGCATTTCACGGTGCTGAGCGGTGACACACACTTTCGCTTCAAAGTCTGCATCATCAGCAAGAGCATGAACCAATGGAGCCATTTTAATGGCTTCAGGCCGTGTGCCGAATACAGTCAATACTTTCACAGTGACTCTCTTATATTTTCTTCGCAGTTTACTGCTTTCTTTAGTTTTAATGATGCTATTTCGCCACCGACCTTGCCGCCGGTGGCGAATATGACATTACGATGGGCGACGGCGAGACAGTACCACTCCGGCACCTACTAACATACCAATTGCACCCCACAGAACAGCAATAAATGCTCTGCGCGGACTATCGCGTTTGATTGGATCTTCAGGCGTTCGCAGATAACGATACGCATGGAAATTATCTTGAAGAACAGGCTCAACATTCAGCGTCGATAACATCGCCACATTTTGATCATAATCCGTGTCAAAATCTGGACCCGTTGCTTTTAATGTCTCAATTTGAGCTTGCAGTAATGGAACTCCTAACATAAACATTTTTGAGTCGGGAATTTCATCCACTGGCGCGGTCGTTTGATTACGTAAAATGCCTTGTTTTTCCGCTACTTTTAGGGCTTGTTCAAGGCTATTTAGACGACGATCATACGCTGCCGTTGCGACCATCGCTTCACGTTTAACTAACGCTTTCATTGATTGGGTTTTGGTTGCCCACGTCCCTTTCAATTCATCATTCAAATTTGTAGTTGCGCGTTGATTAGCAAACTCAATATATTCACGTAAGAGTTGGTTGCTGTCTGTTGCTGTCTCAGCCACTAACTTCACGCTATCTGTTGGGTTTTTAAGTGCATCAGCTGGCGTATATTCGATATTGTTGATTAGCTCATCCAACAATGCCGCATCCGCTTTCGGATCATTCTCCAAACGCTGTTTATAATACTCAGTACCTAACCAAAATTGGCGGCGAGTATCGTAAGAACCAAGTTGTTTGGTAAATTCTTCATAAGCTTCTTTGGCAATCGTTGGTAATTGCCCTTCTTGCCCCACCGCATTAATACGAGAATCAAGGTTGCGCAGAAACTGTTGCTGAGAATAATAACTTCCCAGATTGTTCACAGTTGGTAAATCCGTGATAGCCGTTGTGCTCCACTTCGGCTGCATAAAATAGGACGCTCCCAGTGCAATCGCAGCAAAAATCACTGCACATGCGACGATCCAAATTTTACCCTGCCACAGTGAGCGGCATAAATCACGAATATCTAACTCCGCTTCAAGCGAGGTTTGATGTTGATTAGGTTGCGTTTCTGAGTTATTCACTGCACAGAACCTCTATAGTTCGTTTGTCGTTACCGGACCGCACTCTTACGCGCACGACGTCTAATTCGTTTGATAAAACGGGCGACTTTCCATGCTCGCTTGATGCAGTAACCATACATCATAAATACAAGCAAAAATAATGCCAACATTACCCATTCAGGAACGAATGAAAGGCGCTCGCCAATAATACCAATACACGCAAGAATTGCCGCAGCCAATGTGATGATTACAAATGCCCCTTTCGGGGTAAAACCTGAGCGCATAATCAAGTGATGAATATGCTGACGATCCGGTGAAAATGGACTCATACCTTTACGAATACGGCGGTACATAATTGCCACCATATCCATAAGCGGAATAGCAATAATCCATAATGCAGTCACTGGGTTGATTGGATGAACGTCTTCTTGTGTTGATGCTACCAAGATCCAAATAATGGTAAAACCAATCAACGTACTTCCCGCATCACCCATGAACACTTTAAAGCGACGCCCTAAAACACCCATATTCATGAGGATATAAGGAAGGATAGCCGCTATAAACGCAAAACACCAAAACGCTAACGCATAGTTACCATTTTGATACAGTAAGAAACCAAGGGCACCAAAGGAAACCGAGGACAAGCCGCCTAACAGGCCATCAATACCATCAACCATGTTGAAGGCATTGATCGCAGCCCAAACGGCAAATAAGGTGACGATATAACCAAATGGCCCAAGTACCAGTTCCCAAGGACCAAATGCATGGCCTAGAGATTCCAGTGACAGCCCACCCGCAGTCATCATTATCACGGCGACAATCGCTTGAACTCCAGCACGTAACTTCACACTGATGTCAAACCTATCATCCAGTGCACCAACGAACACTAAGAGCCCCGCACAAGCAATATATAGCCACTTATGGGGAATATATTCTTCTGTGATCATAAACGCGAAGCAAACGCCAAAGAAAACAGAGATCCCCCCAACCAGCGGAACCAATCCTACGTGTTTCTTCCTGAAATTCGGTTTATCAACCAAGCCAATTTTTTTAGCTACGATACGCGCGACAAAAATAAAGGCTAAGGTAAACAAAAAGACATAGAAGAGATTACTCATAAAGTGTGTGCTATCCACTGTTCTACTCTCTTATATTTCTATCTAACTTTTAAACACTAAAACTTTTGGTTGCTGTGATAGAAGTCCATCACACAGTATTCGAACAAAAATCAATCGTACGCTAAAACACATTTTTCTTGTTTTTAACATGCACAAAACATGCCGAAAAAAACATACAGCTCAAATTCAGCATAAATAAACAGTTTTGTGTGACAAATTTAACCTAAAGATTTTATCCTTTAATAAAGCAAGATGCATGCCATAAAACACAATCTCAGATTTGTTAACCATGATTTATGATTGTTTCCATCTAAACGAGTAAACATCACCCATTGGTTCTACTTAAGTATAAAAATTAATGTAGAAAATACCATCTTCTAGTGAATAAGCTAGTATCCGTTAATTATTTTATTTTACACATAAATAAAGTAACTCATGCTCATGTTGATAAATAATAAAGACTATTGTTTTGTGAATACTCACAGTTCATTGATAAAAAAATAGGCGCTCTAATTAGAGCGCCTATTTCTATACTCATAATCCTAACGAGACTATGCTCTTTTCATAAAATCAAAGAACTCTTCGTTAGTCTTAGTCATAGCTAATTTGCTGATAAGGAATTCCATTGCATCGATTTCGCCCATTGGGTGAATAATCTTACGCAGGATCCACATTTTTTGCAGTTCATCTTGAGAGGTGAGCAGCTCTTCTTTACGTGTACCAGAGCGGTTGTAATCAATCGCAGGGAAAACACGTTTTTCAGCAATTTTACGGGACAGGTGTAATTCCATGTTACCTGTTCCTTTAAATTCTTCGTAAATTACTTCATCCATTTTTGAACCGGTATCAACTAACGCGGTTGCGATGATAGTCAAGCTACCACCTTCTTCAACGTTACGAGCAGCACCGAAGAAACGTTTTGGACGATGTAATGCGTTTGCATCCACACCACCAGTCAATACTTTACCTGAAGAAGGTACGACGGTGTTGTATGCACGAGCAAGACGAGTAATAGAATCCAGTAAAATGATAACGTCTTTTTTATGCTCAACCAGACGTTTCGCTTTCTCGATAACCATTTCAGCAACTTGAACGTGACGCGCAGCTGGCTCATCAAATGTCGAAGCGATCACTTCACCTTTAACTAAGCGTTGCATCTCAGTAACTTCTTCTGGACGCTCATCGATCAGCAGAACCATCAATACGCAGTCAGGATAGTTGTGGGCAATGTTAGCCGCAATATTTTGCAGTAACATGGTTTTACCCGCTTTCGGAGGTGCAACGATCAAACCACGCTGTCCACGGCCGATAGGTGCGGCTAAGTCCAATACACGCGCAGTTAAATCTTCAGTAGAACCGTTACCACGCTCCATGCGCAAACGATTATTGGCATGTAATGGGGTTAAGTTTTCAAAAAGGATTTTGCTGCGGGCGTTTTCAGGTTTGTCAAAGTTAACTTCGTTAACTTTCAAGAGGGCAAAATAACGTTCACCTTCTTTCGGGGGACGAATTTTTCCTGAAATGGTGTCGCCGGTGCGTAGGTTAAAGCGGCGAATTTGGCTAGGGGAAACATAGATATCATCAGGGCCTGCGAGGTAAGAACTGTCTGCTGAACGGAGGAAACCAAATCCATCCTGCAATATTTCCAGTACGCCATCGCCGAAAATATCTTCTCCACTTTTAGCATGCTGCTTCAAAATTGAGAAAATAATATCCTGCTTTCTCATACGGGCTAAGTTCTCTAGCCCCATGTTTTCGCCTAACGTAATCAGTTCTGATACTGGCGTATTTTTTAATTCGGTAAGATTCATAATGGTGGGTTCTTTAACTCGGGGTATTTCTCGAACTATGAACGTAAATTGGAGGCAACTTTTATAGTGAACCTATGAAGCGCCAGTTTAACTTTATAGTGCCCTGTTGATAGATATGGACTCATAACCAACAACAATGCATTAAAATTTGTGCTAGCTACAACTAATATTGCTGTGAAGGTGTTGTGACTAACGAAAGCGTTATAATCATCAAGATGACATGCCGCATATTATTAGAAACGTAATCAATATTAGCAATAGTTTTTTATACATTTTAGGACAACATCTTATCCCTAATACAGCCCATTTATTTTACTCAAGACTTAAGCCACAGTGATACAACCATGAATTATCAACTTTATATTAATAATCAGTAACTAAAATTGGCATTGAACAGAACTGCAAGCTAGACGTTTCAGAAAAGAGCAAAGGCAAACAAGGTAATTCTTACGGGTACTCTATGAGGAATGCGGATAACTTATCATGCTTAAATGGGGACGTCTAGCGACTCTCTATATAAAATAAATGCGCCGCTAAACGTTTTGGCTTATATAAAGCTATAACTTACAGATTTTCGTCTAGAAATTCTTTCAGTTGAGTTTTAGATAAAGCACCAACTTTAGTTGCAGCTACACTGCCGTTTTTGAATAATAACAGTGTAGGGATACCGCGAATACCAAATTTTGGGGCTGTCGCTGGATTATCATCAATATTCAGTTTTGCGATAGTCACTTTGCCTGTATATTCTTCAGCAACTTCATCAAGGATTGGCGCGATCATTTTACAAGGTCCACACCATGCAGCCCAGAAGTCGACTAAAACAGGTGAACTTGCATTTAGAACGTCTGACTCAAAACTTGCATCAGTAATATGTTTAATTTTGTCGCTCATGTTGTACTCCAAAGGATCATTTTTACAGACATAGTGTAACATTAATTGGCAGCAGTATGCTTTATTTCAAAAGATACGCTTTCGTAAACCAACCGATAACTGATATTCTAACATACTATGAGTAAAGCACACTTGACAGAAAAGAAGTTTTCCGACTTCGCATTGCACCCAAAAGTCATTGAAGCACTTAATAAAAAAGGCTTCAACTTTTGCACGCCTATTCAGGCGTCTACCCTGCCTTATACTGTCGAAGGCAAAGATGTTGCGGGGCAAGCACAAACAGGTACAGGTAAAACGTTAGCATTCCTAACGTCTACATTTCATTTTCTCTTAACTCACCCGGCAATTGAGGGGAAAAAAACCAATCAGCCACGTGCGCTGATTATGGCTCCGACTCGCGAATTAGCCGTACAGATCTACTCCGATGCTAAAGAGCTCGCTGAGTACACTGGTTTGAAAATGGGTCTAGCCTATGGTGGTGATGGCTATGACGAACAATTACGCGTACTACAAAACGGCGTTGATATCCTTATTGGAACAACGGGTCGCCTTATTGATTACGCAAAACAAGGTCACGTTGATTTAGCGGCTATCCAAGTTGTTGTTTTGGATGAAGCTGACCGTATGTATGACCTCGGTTTTATTAAAGATATTCGTTGGCTATTCCGCCGTATGCCTGGCGCAGGGGACAGACTCAACTTATTGTTCTCCGCAACGCTCTCTTACCGTGTTAGAGAATTAGCGTTCGAACAAATGAACAGCCCGGAATATGTGGAAGTTGAACCACTACAAAAAACCGGTCACCGTATTAAAGAAGAGTTATTTTATCCATCCAACGAAGAAAAAATGCGCCTGCTGCAAACGCTACTCGAAGAAGAGTGGCCTGAGCGTTGCATTATTTTCGCAAATACGAAACATCGTTGTGATGATATCTGGGCTCACCTTGCAGCTGATGGTCACCGCGTCGGTTTATTGACTGGCGATGTCGCTCAGAAAAAACGTCTGCGTATTTTAGATCAGTTCACTCAAGGTCAAATTGATATCTTAGTTGCGACTGACGTTGCCGCTCGTGGATTACATATACCATCAGTAACTCATGTATTTAACTATGATTTACCTGACGATTGCGAAGACTATGTACACCGTATTGGACGTACAGGTCGTGCGGGTGAAAGCGGAAATTCTATCAGCTTAGCGTGTGAAGAATACGCACTAAACTTACCTGCAATCGAAGAGTATATTCAGCACTCTATCCCTGTCAGTAAATATAACAGTGATGCACTGCTGAGCGACCTGCCGGCACCAAAACGCCGTCATCGTCCGCGCCCAAGTGGTCCACGCCGCAATTCTAATGCGCCGCGTCGCCATAATGGCCCACGTAATAACCATAAACGTGCAGGCTGAGTAAATACCCTATGCTGAAATCTTCTTCTCTGTATGCCGCTATCGATTTGGGTTCCAACAGCTTTCATATGCTGGTTGTTCGCGAGACCGCAGGTAGCATTCAGATTATTTCTCGGGTTAAACGGAAAGTTCGCCTGGCTGCGGGTTTAGATAAAGATAATGTTTTATCTGAGCAAGCCATGGAGCGAGGCTGGCAATGCCTGCGTCTCTTCTCAGAACATCTGCAAGATATTCCTAACTCGCAAATTCGAGTTGTGGCAACCGCGACATTGCGCCTTGCCAAAAATGCCGATGTTTTTATTGAGAAAGCCAGCCAGATCCTCGGAAATCCCGTGAAAGTGATCCAAGGAGAAGAAGAAGCTCGCTTGATTTATCAAGGCGTCGCCCATACAACCGGCGGTCCAGAGCAACGCTTAGTGGTTGACATCGGGGGCGGCAGCACCGAACTTGTCACCGGTACAGGCGCTAAAGCTCAGTTACTTTATAGCCTCGAAATGGGTTGTGTAACTTGGCTTGAACGCTACTTTAGCGACAGAACGCTAACAGAAGAAAACTTTGCTCAAGCCGAAGCAGCAGCTCAACACGTCATTGCGCCTATCGCAGATGCCCTTAAAAATCACGGGTGGAAAATTTGTGTCGGCGCATCAGGCACTGTACAGGCGATTCAGGAAATTATGATTGCTCAAGGGATGGATGAACTCATCACCCTGAGTAAATTACAGCAACTGAAGCACAAAGCTATCCAGTGCCATAAATTGGAAGAGCTTGAAATCGAGGGTCTCACGTTTGAACGTGCCCTCGTTTTCCCGAGTGGCTTATCGATTCTGATCGCGATTTTCAAAGCACTGAATATCGAAAATATGACATTAGCCGGTGGCGCTCTTCGCGAAGGCTTAGTGTATGGCATGCTTGAACTGCCTATTGAGCAAGATATTCGCGCACGCACGCTACGCAATATTCAGCGACGCTTCCTTGTGGATATTGAGCAAGCTACCCGCGTGCGTCAGCTTGCTGAACATTTCTACCTGCAAGTAGTCAAAGAGTGGGAATTAGATAGCCGTTGCCGTGATTTGTTATCCAGCGCTTGTGCATTACATGAAATTGGGCTGAGTGTTGATTTTCGCAAAGGTCCAGAGCACGCAAGCTATTTAATCACTCACCTTGATTTACCAGGCTTCACTCCCGCGCAAAAACGTTTTCTCGCTGTTCTTCTCAAGAACCAGCAAGGTCAAATCGATCTCGCTTCCCTGAGCCAACAAAATGCACTACCCATTCAGCAAACTTACGCATTATGCCGTTTATTACGACTAGCCATTATTTTCGCCAGCCGTAGACGTGATGATACATTACCAGCATTGCGCCTTAATGCTAATGGACAGGATTTAACCATCGCATTGCCGTACCGCTGGCTTGAGGAGCACCCTTTACGAGCTGAGAATTTACAGCAAGAGGTTCAGTGGCAAGGGTATGTGAATTGGCAATTGGCCTTAGAAGAGCGTAATAGCTCCAATTGATATCGTTCTAAATTGGTGATGATAGGTTCCCACCTTGTAGTGGGAACTCTCTTAAACTCTTTCGCTACTGATCGGTTTTCTTATTTAACCCTAAGCGTGCCTTGATATCCGCTAAAGCAGACTGCCCTTTTTGCATTCGCTCTTCAGCAGTAACTACTTTTCGTTGCTGCTCCCACACCAAATCATCTTGCGGTAATTCCATCAAAAAGCGGCTCAGTTCAGGGCGGATCAGTTCACCGTATTGGCGACGCTCACGGCTATGAGTAAAGAATAACTCTCGCTGTGCTCGCGTAATACCCACGTAAGCCAGTCGGCGCTCTTCATCAATATTATTTTCATCGATACTACTTTGATGAGGTAATAATCCCTCTTCCATTCCAACTAAAAAAACATAAGGAAATTCAAGACCTTTAGATGCATGCAATGTCATCAACTGAACCTGATCTGAATCTTCATCATCTTCCCCACGTTCCATCATATCGCGCAATGTAAAACGAGTGACAACCTGATTGAGCGTCATTGGGTCATTCAGCTCATCCCCTTCAATCATTTCGCTCATCCATGTAAACAATTGATTGACGTTTTTCATTCGCATTTCGGCGGCTTTGGTACTGGCAGAGGTTTCGTACAACCAGCTTTCGTAATCCATCTCCCGTAAAAGATCCCGTACCGCTATCAACGGTTCACGCTCCGAAATCCGGACTATCCCTTCCATCCAATGAGTGAAACGTTGCAACGCTTCCAACCCTTTCCCTGTTAAAGTCTGTTCCAGACCTAAATCAAAGCTGGCGTGATATAAGCTTTTGCCTCGTTGATTCGCCCATTCTCCCAATTTTTGGATAGTTTTAGGGCCAATTTCTCGGCGTGGCGTATTCACAATGCGCAAAAAAGCGCTGTCATCTTCAGGGTTAGTCAGCACCCGCAAATAAGCTAAAAGATCTTTAATTTCAGGACGCGAGAAAAATGATGTTCCACCTGAAATTCGGTAAGGAATGCGGTTTTGCATCAGCATTTTTTCAAAAATACGCGACTGATGATTACCGCGATACAAAATTGCATAGTCTTTATATTGGGTTTTATTAATAAAGTGGTGAGCAATTAATTCACCAATCACGCGTTCCGCTTCATGGTCTTCATTATTTGCTGTCAGCACCTTTAATGGCGCCCCGAAGCCCAATTCAGAAAATAATTTTTTCTCGAAGACATGGGGGTTATTGGCAATCAAAATATTAGCGGCTTTTAAAATACGACCTGATGAGCGGTAATTTTGCTCCAATTTAATCACATTCAGCTTTGGAAAATCTTGGCTGAGTAATACTAAGTTTTGCGGTCTTGCGCCACGCCAAGAGTAAATAGACTGATCATCATCGCCAACGACGGTAAAGCGGGCACGGCTACCCACCAGCAATTTCACTAACTGATACTGGCTGGTGTTCGTATCTTGGTATTCATCCACCAGCAAATAACGGATTTTTTGCTGCCAGCGCTCCCTAACTTCTTCATTATGATACAGCAGCAATGTTGGTTTACTGATTAAGTCATCAAAATCCAAGACATTACAACTTTTTAAATGCAGCTCATAGCGGCGATAGCACTCAGCAAAATGATGCTCTTTTTCCGTTCTCGCTTGCCCAACCACTTGCTGAGGAGAAATAAGATCGTTTTTCCAATTTGAGATCGCAGAGATCAATTGTTGGAGAAGATCTTTATCTTCTTCAAGCAAATCAAACGTGAGTTCTTTCAGTAATGCCATTTGGTCTTGGTCATCAAACAAAGAAAAATTGGCTTTGATCCCTAGCGCCTTATATTCACGTTTGATAATTTCCAGTCCCAAAGTATGGAATGTGGAAATAATTAACCCACGGGCTTCTTTTTTACCTAATGTTTGCCCCACACGCTCTTTCATTTCGCGCGCGGCTTTATTGGTAAATGTCACCGCCGCAATTTGCCGAGGTTGATAGCCACAATGGCGGATCAAATGCGCAATTTTATTGGTAATAACCCGTGTTTTGCCCGAGCCTGCCCCGGCCAAAACAAGGCACGGACCATCTACATATTCAACTGCCTGTTGCTGGCTAGGATTTAATCGCATGGTTTTTTACGTCACTCTCTAATGCTAAAAGATGCAGCCCGAATTGTAGCAGAAACCAAACCTCACAGAAAAATAACTGAGCTAATAGTCGACAATCTAAAGTAATTAAGATTATAGAAGCAAAAAAGCCGCACCATAAAATGGCACGACTTCAATTTTATACTTAAAATAATCACAGTTGGCTTCCTCTAAATCATTTGTACTAGAGGAAGGCGGCAAACAAAACTATCCCTAGGAGCATACAAAAGTATGTGACTAGGGTAGTTTAGTGAAGCCAACGCACCTATAGTACGAAGGATGACGAGGAATTATTGTGCGCTAGAAATCTTCTTCATATCCGTCATATACCCCCGTAAAGTCTTACCGATCTTCTCGATAGGATGATTACGGATAGCTTCGTTAATATCACGTAATTGCGCGTTATCGGTACCATTATCTGCAACTGGTTTCGCTAAATCACCGGCTTGTAACTTGGTCATAAACTCTTTCAGCATTGGAACTGCTGCAAATGAGAACAGATAGTTACCGTACTCTGCAGTATCAGAGATAACGACGTTCATTTCATATAAACGCTTACGTGCGATTGTGTTAGCAATCAGTGGCAGCTCATGCAGTGATTCATAGTATGCTGACTCTTCTAAGATACCCGCTTCTAACATGGTATCGAACGCTAACTCAACACCCGCTTTAACCATCGCAACTAACAGAACACCGTGGTCGAAATATTCTTGTTCCGCAATTTTACCCGCAAACTCTGGGTAATTTTCAAAAGACGATTTACCGGTCTCTTCACGCCATGTCAGCAAGTTTTTATCATTGTTCGCCCAGTCAGCCATCATTGTTGATGAAAACTCACCAGAAATAATATCATCCATATGTTTTTGGAACAGTGGTGCTAAGATGGTTTTCAGTTGCTCTGATAATGCATAAGCACGGATTTTCGCTGGGTTAGATAAGCGATCCATCATCAGGGTGATGCCGCCCTGCTTCAGTGCCTCAGTGATTGTTTCCCAACCAAACTGAATTAATTTCCCTGCATAGCCTGGCTCTACGCCATCAGCAACCATTTTGTCATAGCTCAGTAACGCACCAGCTTGCAACATACCGCACAGAATAGTTTGCTCGCCCATTAAGTCAGACTTAACTTCAGCAACGAAAGAGGACTCCAAAACGCCCGCACGATGGCCGCCAGTCGCTGCAGCCCATGCTTTCGCAATTGCCATCCCCTCGCCTTTCGGGTCATTTTCAGGGTGAACTGCGATCAAGGTTGGAACACCGAAACCACGCTTATATTCTTCACGAACTTCGGTACCTGGGCATTTTGGTGCAACCATCACAACCGTGATGTCTTTACGGATTTCTTCACCCACTTCAACGATGTTAAAACCATGAGAATAACCCAGCGCAGCGCCTTGTTTCATCATTGGCTGAACAGCACGAACAACAGTGGAGTGTTGTTTGTCTGGCGTTAAGTTAACAACTAAATCTGCTTCAGGGATCAGTTCTTCATAAGTCCCAACTTTGAAACCGTTTTCTGTCGCCTTACGCCATGATGCACGTTTCTCGTTGATTGCTTCTGGACGCAGCGCATAAGCGATATCTAAGCCAGAATCGCGCATGTTCAAACCTTGGTTCAGACCTTGAGCACCACAACCGACGATGACGATTTTTTTACCTTTCAGATAGCCAGCTTCATCCGCAAATTCTTCGCGTTTCATGAAACGACATTTGCCTAATTGCGCTAACTGCTCACGTAAATTCAATGTATTAAAATAATTCGCCATGGTCTTACTCCATTATTCGGTCAGTGTTCTGTTGTGTTCGTATTATCAGGCAACTTCGTTACCTGTTGCTCATTATTGAGCAGTTATGGATTTACTATATGCGATGATGAGCATTGCTTAAATTGATATATTAACAATATAATGTTGCAATATTTGCAACGATAATCAAGGTATCATCAGAGGGCAAAATGGATATTCGTGAACTACAACTGTTTTTGCACTTAGCAGAAAGCTGCCACTTTGGTCGAACGTCAAAGGCCATGCATGTCAGCCCATCCACACTATCAAGACAAATTCAGCGTTTAGAAGATCAATTGGGTCATCCTCTGTTCATCCGTGATAACCGTTCGGTAAAACTGACCCAAGCGGGTGAGCATCTCAAGCAATTTGCCCAGCAAACGCTGTTGCAATATCAGCAACTAAAACATGCTCTCAACCAGCAAAGTCCATCATTAAGCGGTGAATTACGCCTATTTTGCTCAGTCACCGCCGCGTATAGTCATTTACCTCAAGTACTTGATAAATTTCGTGCTTTACATCCACTCGTTGAAATAAAACTCACTACGGGTGATGCCGCAGATGCCGTTGAAAAAGTCGAAACCAAAGAAGCAGATTTAGGCATCGCAGGTAAACCTGAAAAATTGCCCGATAACGTGAGATTCGCCAAAATTGGGGAAATTCCCCTAGTGCTTATTGCCCCATCACTGCCTTGTGCGGTACGGAGTATGGTGACTGAAGCCGAGCCTGATTGGTCTACAGTGCCATTTATTCTTCCTGAACATGGGCCCTCTCGTAAACGTATTGAATTATGGTTTAAGCGCCATCGAATCCATAACCCTTTGATTTACGCGACTGTTTCGGGTCATGAAGCCATTGTTTCTATGGTGGCATTGGGCTGCGGTATTGCATTGATACCGAGTGTCGTCGTCGATAATAGCCCCGAGCCTGTTCGTAGCCGTGTCTCTCAACTCGATAATATTTCGATGGTAGAACCATTTGAACTTGGCGTTTGCCTTCTCAGCAAACGCCTAAGTGAACCATTAATTAAGGCATTCTGGGAATTGCTCCCAGAACACTCAATCTAATGTTTTTCTGCTATCTTGAGGCGCTAAGAAGAAACGGAAGGATGGATTCCCTGTTTCATCATGATATTCATACCCTAGCGCATCAAGGTGGCGATCAAAGCGTACTTCTGGACCCGAAAGCTCAAAGGCCGCCAGCACTCGCCCATAGTCCGTTCCATGACTACGATAATGAAATAGCGTGATATTCCAGTGAGTTCCTAGTGTTTCTAAGAACTTCAATAACGCCCCTGGAGATTCAGGAAACTCAAAACTATACAGCTTTTCATCCAATGGCTTCGATGGGCGCCCACCAATCATATAGCGCACATGCAACTTCGCCATTTCATCATCCGATAAATCAGCGACTTCATAACCATTATTTTGCAGCCCTTGAATAATGTCGTGCCGCTCTTGCTCACCACCATTTAAGCGAACACCCACAAAAATGCAGGCACGCTCTGGGTCAGCATCTGTATAACGATAATTAAACTCAGTGATTGAGCGGTTACCAAGCAATTGGCAGAATCGCAAAAAACTACCTTTCTGTTCAGGAATAGTCACCGCAAGCAGCGCTTCTCGTTGTTCACCTAATTCGCAACGCTCGGAGACATAACGTAAACCATGGAAGTTCATGTTTGCACCTGACAAAATATGCGCCAGCCTTTCACCTTTAATGTTATGTTGCTGAACATATTTTTTTAGTCCCGCCAACGCTAACGCCCCCGACGGTTCTGCAATCGCTCTCACATCTTCAAAAATATCCTTCAGTGCCGCACAAATAGCATCACTATCTACGGTGATCACATCATCGACATACTGCTGGCATAGGCGAAAGGTTTCGTCACCAATGCGTTTCACAGCAACGCCTTCCGCAAATAAACCAACACGAGGGAGATCAACAGGATGACCAGCCTCTAATGCCGCTTTTAAACAGGCTGCATCTTCAGCTTCTACACCGATAATCTTAATTTCAGGCATCAACTGTTTGATTAATACAGCGACACCGGCAATCAATCCACCGCCCCCAACAGGCACAAAAATACGGTCGAGGTGCGCATCCTGCTGAAGGAGTTCTAGTGCAATAGTTGCTTGACCGGCTATCACTGACGGATGATCAAATGGCGGCACAAAGGTATATCCTTCACGTTTTGCCATCTCAATTGCGTGAGCTTTTGCTTCATCAAAATTTGCGCCGTATAAAATGGCCTCTCCACCAAAGCTGCGAACAGCATCCACTTTGATATCTGCGGTTGCCACTGGCATAACAATTTTGGCCTTAATTCCGACACGATTAGCCGACAACGCTACGCCCTGCGCATGATTCCCCGCGGATGCAGTGACAACACCTTTGGCTTTTTGCTCTTCGGTCAAGCCCGCAATCATGGCGTAAGCGCCACGTAATTTAAAACTGTGTACTGGCTGCCTATCTTCACGTTTGACTAAAATCGTATTACCCAGACGTAAAGAGAGCTTGCTCATTTCTTGTAGCGGCGTCACTTGTGCTGCTTCATAAACAGGCGCACTAAGCGCCGCTTTGAGATAATCGGCACCTGTCGGTGCCGCAGGTAATGGTTTTGCGGCTGCCACAATTAGCCTCCTAATTTAGACTTATCGCGTACAGCACCTTTATCCGCACTCGTCGCCAAAGAAGCATAAGCACGCAAAGCGAAAGAAACCTCACGCTGACGATTACGCGGAGTATAGGCTTTATCTCCGCGCGCTAATTCCGCTTCGCGACGTTTTGCTAACTCACTGTCGTTAACATCTAGGGACATGGTACGCTTTGGAATATTGATATCGATAATATCCCCATCTTGTACCAACGCCAGTAACCCGCCACTTGCTGCTTCAGGAGAGATATGCCCGATTGATAAACCTGAACTTCCTCCTGAGAAACGCCCATCAGTGATCAGTGCACAATCTTTACCTAATCCCATCGATTTCAGATAAGAAGTTGGGTACAACATTTCTTGCATACCTGGTCCGCCTTTAGGACCTTCATAACGGATAACAACAACATCGCCGGCAACAACTTTTCCACCTAAGATAGCCTCTACCGCATCATCTTGGCTTTCAAACACTTTTGCAGGTCCACGGAAAGTTAAGCTACCTTCATCAACCCCTGCCGTTTTCACGATACAGCCATCTTCGGCGATATTGCCAGCAAGTACCGCCAAACCACCATCCAAGCTATAAGCATGCTCAAGATTGCGGATACAACCATTTTCACGGTCAGTATCTAGCGATGGCCAACGGCAATTTTGAGAAAATGCTTGAGTGGTACGAATACCCGCAGGTCCCGCTGAAAACATAGATCTTACAGATTCATCCTTCGTCAACATAACATCGTACTGAGCTAATGTTTCTGGTAATGAAAGACCTAGAATATTCTTCACATCTTCCTGCAATAAACCTGCACGGCTCAGCTCCCCAAGAATACCAATCACACCACCAGCACGGTGTACATCTTCCATATGATATTTTTGTGTGCTTGGTGCAACTTTACATAAATGAGGGACTTGACGAGATAAGCGGTCAATATCATCCATGGTGAAATCTACTTCTGCTTCTTGTGCAGCTGCCAGTAAATGCAGAACAGTATTTGTAGAGCCTCCCATCGCAATATCTAATGTCATCGCATTTTCAAATGCAGCCTTTGTCGCGATATTACGCGGTAATGCGCTTTCATCATTCTGTTCGTAATAACGTTTAGTCAGCTCAACAATTCGCTTACCTGCATTGATAAATAACGTTTTACGATCAGCGTGAGTCGCAAGTAATGAACCATTTCCTGGCTGAGAAAGACCCAATGCTTCGGTTAAACAGTTCATTGAATTCGCAGTGAACATCCCTGAGCATGACCCACATGTTGGACATGCTGAACGTTCAATTTTTTCACTATCTTCATCACTGACATTTGGATTCGCGCCTTGGATCATCGCATCCACAAGGTCAAGTTTGATGATTTGATCTGAAAGCTTGGTTTTTCCTGCTTCCATTGGTCCACCGGAAACAAAAATCACGGGAATATTCAGGCGCAAGGATGCCATTAACATACCTGGGGTGATTTTGTCACAGTTGGAAATACATACCATGGCATCTGCGCAGTGCGCATTCACCATATATTCTACTGAGTCTGCTATCAGTTCACGGGAAGGTAAGGAATACAGCATACCACCATGTCCCATTGCAATCCCATCATCCACTGCAATAGTGTTAAACTCTTTCGCGACGCCGCCCGCTTGTTCGATTTGTTCTGCGACGAGCTTGCCTAAATCACGTAAGTGCACATGACCTGGAACAAACTGAGTAAATGAGTTTACAACGGCAATAATTGGCTTTCCAAAATCATCATCGGTCATACCTGTCGCGCGCCATAATGCTCGCGCTCCTGCCATATTACGGCCATGAGTGGTTGTTGCTGAACGGTACTTAGGCATATCTTAACTCCCGAGTTTTAAAACAGGCGGGGAACGACCGCCTGTAATTTTTAATATTTAATTATTGAGGGTTTACTGGATCTAACCAGCCCCATTTGTCTTCTGTTGTACCGTTAAATAAACCAAAGAATGCTTGCTGAATTTTCTTCGTCACAGGGCCACAACGACCGATACCAACTTGGATACCATCAACACTGCGAACTGGCGTGATTTCAGCTGCGGTTCCTGTCATAAAGACTTCATCCGCTAAGTACAGAGATTCACGAGACAACGTTTGTTCACGCACTTCAATTCCCATATCTTTTGCTAATGTCAAAATGGCATCACGGGTGATCCCTGGTAACGCTGATGACGTAAATGGCGGGGTATACAAAATGCCATCTTTCACTTCAAAGATATTCTCGCCTGCCCCCTCAGAAAGATAACCATGAACATCCAGAGCGATACCTTCTTGGTAGCCATGGCGGCGCGCTTCGCTACCAACCAGTAATGAAGACAGGTAGTTACCACCTGCTTTTGCACCAGTAGGGATAGTATTCGGTGCAACACGATTCCATGAAGAGACCATTGCATCAATTCCTTGGTCTAATGCCTCTTCACCTAAATATGCTCCCCATGGGAATGCCGCTAAAATAACATCAGTACTGTAGCCATCTGGTGGATTCACCCCCATGCCCACATCACCAATGAAAACTAATGGACGAATATAGGCGCTGACTAAGTTATTTTTACGTAGAGTTGCACGACAAGCTTCCATTAACTCATCAACGCTGTAGCTGACAGGCATACGGTAAATTTTCGCAGAATCATGTAAACGCTGCATGTGTTCACGATGACGGAAAACTACAGGTCCCTTGTGTGAATCATAGCAACGGACGCCTTCAAATACGGAAGTTCCGTAATGCAGAGCGTGAGACATTACATGAACTTTAGCATCTGCCCATGGCGTCATTTCACCGTTAAACCAAATAAAGTCAGCTTTCTTAGTCATTTTATCTATTCCTTACATTGCACTTTGTGTGCGTAATAGTCGCGATTCTTGTTGTTTTATTTCAACTTCAGTGATGTCAGCCAACTTCGTTAACTGTGCACATAACTGTGCCAACGGTCTCTGGCTGCTGACAGTTAGTTCGATACTTACATTATCACTATCTGATAATTGATCCACATTCATAGAACTAATCCGAAATCCACGATGGCGAGTTACTCGCAAAATACGCTCTAAAACCTCGGGGCGGAAACGGGCTAATATCGAGAGTTGATGTTGCATCATAACGGTTTCTCCATCATTTTTTCGTTACTAGCCCCTGGTGGAACCAATGGCCAGACATTTTCTAATTCATTAATTGATACCTGTAATAAAAACGCGCCCTCACTTGTCAGTAGCTCATCGAGTGCTGCGTCCACTTCTGATTTACATGTAATACGGCGACCTTGAATGCCAAAAGCGCTAGCTAATGCAACAAAATCTGGATTGTCAGTCAAAATGGTTTCACTGTAGCGTTGCTCAAAAAACAGCTCTTGCCATTGACGAACCATTCCTAATCGTTGGTTATCTAACAATAAAATCTTAACGGGTAATTGCTTACGTTTGATAGTTCCCAGCTCTTGCACGTTCATCATGAAAGATCCATCGCCAGATACACAAACAACGGTATCTTCAGGGCGAGCAACTTGAGCTCCCACCGCTGCGGGGATCCCAAAACCCATCGTTCCTAACCCGCTTGACGTTAAAAAATTCTCTGGTCCATCAACAACAATATGCTGAGCAGACCACATTTGGTGCTGACCAACATCTGTTGTAACAACAGTATTGGGTTTCATTTTGTCTGACAGCTGTTTCAGCAATAATGGGGCGTAGATTGGTTCGCCGGGGTGGTCATAGCGCCAGCCAAACTCGTGCTTGAGTTGTTGAACCTCTTCCTGCCAACTTGTGATATTTTTTGTCACCATCAATTGAGGCAATAGCGCTTTCGCATCCCCCAATAGTGCTACATGGGTTTGACGTAATTTATCCAACTCAACGTGATCAATGTCGATATGAATAACTTTCGCATTAGGAGCAAAAGTGTTTAATTTACCTGTAACTCTATCGTCAAAACGCGCACCAACCGCGATGAGTAAATCACAACGTTGCACTGAAATATTGGCAGCTTTTGTACCGTGCATCCCCAACATGCCTAGATAGTTTTTATCTGCTGGATGTACTGCACCTAAACCTTTCAAGGTGACAACTGACGGAATCTTTGTGTGTTCTATAAAAGCTCTTAATTCAGTTACAGCCCCTGACATTCCGACTCCACCACCAATGTATAACATCGGTTTTTCTGACTGTTCCAACAGCGTTCTTGCTTGTTGGATTGCATCCTCAGAAGTCGAATCTTGTTGCTCTACAGGCATTAAATAGGGCGATAAATCTGCACATTGCAGCTGAATATCTTTCGGAATATCAATCAGTACTGGTCCGGGACGCCCACTATTTGCGATTGCGAAAGCTTCAGCAAGAATACGAGGTAAGTCCTCTATGGATTCCACCAAAAAACTATGTTTTGTACAGGCCAAAGATAATCCTAAAACATCAATTTCCTGAAAGGCATCTGTACCAATAAACTCTGAAGCTACCTGCCCGGTGATAGCAACAACAGGGACGGAGTCAAGCAATGCATCAGCCAATCCTGTAATCACGTTTGTTGCTCCAGGACCTGAAGTCGCAATACAAACACCTGTTTTTCCTGTCGAACGAGCATAGCCGATGGCAGCGATAACTGCGCCTTGCTCATGGCGACACAGCAAATGCTCCACACCACCATCGTACAACGCGTCATAAACAGGCATGATAGCGCCACCTGGATATCCAAAAACAGTATCAACGCCTTGTGTCCTTAATGTTTGAACTAACCACTGTGCTCCGTTCATGTTTATCACCTATCTGCCTTTTTATTTACTTGTATTTATTATGTTTTTATTATCTTTGTTGGTTTGCATAAATTTTATGTCAAAAAAAACCCCGCGCCTTTCGGTGCGGGGTTCTCGTAAGATTTAGCTATTATTTCAGCTTTCGTCGTCCAAGTGCAGCCCCGCACGGTGGGATAATAATCACCACCACGCTAATAATTAGGCTAATCACTTGGATGAATTTGTTCATGTGTTTAATCTTTTCAACTTTAATCGTTATCTTTATTAAAGAACTATCATTTTAAAATTACTTTGACAACTCTTATTTATTTTTTTAATGATTAAGTTTTTTATTTCATTTAAATTCAATGAATTACAATTAAATCAGACTAAACAACTATTAATAAAGCAAAAAACTAGCGATTAGCAATAATATTTGCCCATGATTTAGCTCAATTCTCTATCTCTGATTTAGCGAAATGTACGCCATCAAGCCTATCCAAAAAATTAACCTCACTTAACCAATTTGCTGTTGAAACTATTGTTATTCAAAAAACAAAATGAATGTAACTAGCTAAGTTAAAGGCTTCAAAGCGCATCGAGAAAAAATGAAACACCCATGCAATTAAACAATTTAATTATCGAGTCGCTTCGCAAATATGAAAATCACAATAGAAAAACACGTCTGATTCACAACAGAATATTATGCTAGTCAATCAAAGAGGTGATTTATGGCGTTAGCTATTGTTTACACGCGAGCATCTATTGGATTAGACGCTCCTCTTGTGACCGTTGAAGCTCATATTAGTAATGGACTACCGGGGTTAACTCTAGTTGGATTACCAGAAACTGCAGTTAAAGAAGCGCGAGATAGGGTACGGAGTGCTATGGTCAATAGTGGCTTTGAATATCCAGTAAAAAAGATGACGGTAAACTTAGCGCCAGCAGATTTGCCTAAAGAAAGTGGTCGTTATGATTTAGCTATTGCGATTGCAATACTGGCGGCATCTGGACAAATTCCTGATCAGTTATTGGAGCACCATGAGTTTCTTGGTGAATTAGCGCTCTCTGGAGATATACGTTATGTCAACGGCGGGATCCCTGCCGCTCAAGCAGCAATAAACCAAAACAGACAATTAATTCTATCGAAAGATAATCAATATCAACTCAGTTTATTAGCAGATAGTAGCGTCTGTTTTGCCGCATCTTTACTGGAACTTTGTCATTACTTGCATCAAAAAAGTACACTATCGAGGAATCAACAAGTTATTCAACATGCTTATCCCTCTGACCATGAAAATGATATTCGCGATATCATAGGTCAAGAGCAAGGAAAGCGAGCATTAGAAATCAGCGCAGCAGGTGGACACAATTTATTACTGCCAGGTCCTCCTGGTACAGGTAAAACTATGTTAGCTCACAGGTTGATAACTTTACTCCCGCCCTTAACGCCTCAAGAAGCACTGGAAGTCACAGCATTACATAGCCTTAGCCAAACCATGGAAACCATAAATAAGTGGCCTACACGACCATTTAGATGCCCTCACCACAATACATCAATGACCGCTTTGATTGGTGGTGGCTCCTTACCTAAGCCAGGAGAGATATCCCTCGCCCATCACGGCATATTGTTTCTAGATGAATTACCTGAATTCACACGCTCCGTATTAGACTCTTTACGAGAACCGCTAGAATCTCATCAAATTGTCATTTCAAGAGCTAAAGCTAAGGTGTGTTTCCCTGCTAACTTCCAATTAATCGCAGCCCTTAACCCTAGCCCCACTGGGCATTACCAAGGAGAAATGAGTCGTACCTCTCCAGCGAAAGTACTACGATACTTATCACGCATTTCAGGGCCATTCTTAGACAGGTTTGATCTCTCTATTGAGATCCCTCTACTCCCTCTAGGTACTTTAAGTCAACAAACGCACCAAGGCGAAGCTAGCAAACAAATTCGCTTACGAGTTATTGAAGCAAGAAACCAACAAATCAATCGAGCGGGTAAAATTAATAGTCAGCTAACAGCAAGTGAAACAACAAAAACCTGCCTACTGGCTGCTGAAGATGCACTATTCTTAGAGAATGCACTTATTAAACTAGGGCTATCTATCCGCGCTTGGCACAGGATTCTTAGAGTTTCGCGAACAATTGCAGATCTTAGCTATTCACCGAATATACAACGTGAACATTTACTAGAGGCGCTAGGGTATCGGGCAATGGATAAGTTATTGCTTCATTTGCAAAAACAAGTAAGCTGAAGGAATTAAGACAAAAGTTAATGCTTAGACATAAACAACAAAAGGGACCTAAGTCCCTATTTGTTTTAATGCTTATACTGTTTTAATACTAATGAAATTAATCATCCGTATCAGTATAGTCTTCTGATGGATCTATCTGTGGCTTACCACCCGATAGTGTGTGGAAGCGCTTTGGACGGTTAATTCTGCTAGAATATTTCACCCATACTTTTTCTTCAAGGGTTGTAGGTTCGCGCTCTCCACGGCAAACAGCGACGAATAATTTTTCTTCTTCTGTTTGCGCTGCGCGTTTTCCTGTATCAAGCTCATTGAAAGCTTGACCATGACGTTCTAGCAACTGAGCTTCTTTGATGGTGAAATCACCATGACGAGAAAAGCCACGTGGGTAATGTTTATTATCAAAAAAACGATTAGTCGTGATGAAGCTATCTGCCATCTGACACACTCCTAACTGATTACGGTCAACTCTATATGGCGCGGAGTATTAGACAGCATTGACAATCTGTAAAACAAAACATTTGAATCATCACGACAAAAATTATTGGAGATGCGTGTGGACAGCGAGTTATTAAGAACTTTTTTAGAAGTTAGTAGAACCAGACACTTCGGCAGAGCCGCAGAATCTCTCTACTTAACGCAGTCTGCCGTTAGCTTTCGTATCAGACAGTTAGAAACTCAATTAGGTACAAGTCTATTCACACGACACCGAAATAATATTCGTTTAACTGCTGCTGGAGAACGTTTAGTTCCTTATGCTGAATCTCTAATGAATACATGGCTTCAAGCCAAAAAAGAGATATCACACGCATCCCAGCATACCGAGCTATCTATCGGCGCTACTTCATCATTATGGGAAAGTTATCTCACTGGCTGGTTGGAAGTTTTATATAACCAACATGATGAGCTACGATTAGAAGCTCGCGTATCTACACGCCAATCACTCGTCAAACAGTTACACTCTAGAGAATTAGACTTACTGATAGCGATCGAGCCACCAAAAATGGATGAATTTGAAAGTACCATCATTGGTTCTATTCAACTTCAATTAATGGCATCCCAAAAGAATATAGCCCTTACTCAGTATAATTTTATCAAGCTAGAATGGGGGGCTGATTTTCATCCCAAGAATGAACCAACGCTACTTCAAGATGATTCCCCTGTAATGATTACGACGTCCGCAGAAATTACGCGTCAATTGTTGCCTGTATCGCTTTCAGCGGCATTTTTACCAACACATTGGCTCCAACATTATCCAACGTTAAAAACACTCTCAAATAACGTTATTACTAAGCCTTTATATGCAATTTGGCTGAAAAAAAATGATCAGCAAGTTCTAATTAATCAACTTATTAAAACACCAATACCAAACACCCAATAGACATTAGAGAATTCAAAACAGGGCGCGAACTGTCGCCCTTTTTTATTGCTATGTTTTATCACTTAGATGGAATATTTAAAGGTAGATAGGTAGGATAAGTGCTAGGAAATTTTATAGTTAGGAAGAAATGAAGGGGTACAAAAAGAAAAACCCGATTAATATAATCGGGTTATCAATAGATACTTCTTTTATTATTACTTAATTGGTAACTGGCAGGGGCGGAGAGACTCGAACTCCCAACACCCGGTTTTGGAGACCGGTGCTCTACCAATTGAACTACGCCCCTAAATTAAGTGGCGGAACGGACGGGACTCGAACCCGCGACCCCCTGCGTGACAGGCAGGTATTCTAACCAACTGAACTACCGCTCCACTTATTCTTTTTGCCTTTCGGCAACTTATTGCTTCGCAATAAGCTTTAATTTAATGTCTGGCAGTTCCCTACTCTCACATGGGGAGACCCCACACTACCATCGGCGCTACGGCGTTTCACTACTGAGTTCGGCATGGGGTCAGGTGGGACCACCGCGCTATTGCCGCCAGACAAATTCTGTTTATTCCCGTCTAAGTTTTCTCTTAAACCAGAATATCAATCCTGAACAAGCTGTGTGCCTACCTTTCGGCTTCTCACTTTCTTTGAAAATCAACTCAATCTCTCATCTCGAAAACACCTTCGGTGTTGTCAGGTTAAGCCTCACGGTTCATTAGTATTG
>NZ_WLUG01000096.1:0-28897 GCF_009706505.1 Providencia sp. wls1922
AAGTATTAGATTTAGCTGTAGATCCTGAGCCACCAGCAAGTTTTATGAAGTTTCCAAAGCTTCAGCGCTTGGAAAGTGTGAAATATCTGCAATGGGTAAAATCACAGCCTTGTTGTGTTTGTGGCGCCACATCTGATGATGCTCATCACATTATTGGCTACGGGCAGGGTGGCATAGGCACAAAAGCCCATGACTTGTTCACTATCCCATTATGCAGGGTTCACCACAGTGAATTACACAAGGATCCGAAAGGGTGGGAGCAAGAAAACGGTAGCCAGTTAGTTTTGTTATTTAAATTTCTCGACCGGTCAATCGGTTTGGGTGTATTTGGTTGATGCGTTGTGCGGAACGCAGTGGAGATTATTGCATGAGAGATATTCAGTTAGTTTTAGAAAAGTGGGCAGGCTGGGCAAGTAATAACCCTGGTGTAGATTATTCGCATATTGCAGCTGGATTTAAGGGGCTAATCTCAAATAAAGAAGCACCTAGGCTTTCATGTACTGATAATGATGGAATTATTATTGATAGTGTCATTGCTAAATTAAAAGCGGTTAGAAAAGATGAAGAACTAGAACTGATAGTTATGCATTATTTGTATGGTGTATCAAAGCGCGGCATTGCAAAAAAATTAAAGGTTAGCGAGGGGCGAGTTCGTCAGATGATGCAAGTGGCTGAAGGGTTTGTTGATGGGTGTTTAGCCATGATTGGTGTAGTTTTAGAAATGGATAGTGAAGTTATGGGGAAACAAAATACGGTGGATAGTGAAAAAGTATTAGTGCGCTACGCAAAATCAATGCTAGTGTGATAAGAGTGAATACGTTGTCACCTAACTTATAGAATGAAACCTCGCCAGTCGGGGTTTTTTTATGCCCAAAATAAACATAAGACTTGCTGTTACGACTGGTCAGAGTTACATGTGTAGTTATGCACAATAACTGACCAAAGGTTTAAAAATATCATGTTAAAACAGAGTGATATAACACAAGAAGCAAGAATTATTTTTGAGTCCACCCCATATTCTGAAGCGGTAACGGCGGGGGAAGTTTCCCAATTAACAGGACTAGCGCAGCCACGCTGTCAATTGATATTGACTCAGTTAGCAATGGCTGGGTTAGTTAAAGAAAATACCAAAGAAAACACATTTCAAAATATCCAACTGTGAAATGGGCGGCTGGTGGGTGTTGACGCACTCCACCAGCCATCTGCCCGTTGTAAGAGGTCACGGACAAACCAAGGCCCACTGCTTATACGCGTAAAGCTAGGTGAGCTTATCAAAAAAGGTTCTCCTGATCTATGAAAAACACTGTAAATTTAAACAGTATAAATTTGGTTAATGACGACTCACTTAACTATATAAAAACCCTTCCGGACAATTGTATTGACCTAATTGCAACCGACCCACCATATTTTCAAGTTAAAAGCTGTAGCTGGGATAATCAGTGGGAAAATGTCACTGCGTATTTATCGTGGCTTGATGAAATGCTTGCTGAGTTTTGGCGGGTGTTAAAGCCAACTGGTAGCCTTTATATGTTTTGTGGCTCAAAGCTGGCGGCTGATACGGAAATATTAGTGCGTGAGCGGTTCAACGTTTTAAACCATATTATTTGGTCTAAACCGTCAGGGCCGTGGCGCCGACAAAACAAAGAAAGCTTAAGAAGTTATTTTCCTGCAACGGAACGTATTATTTTTGCCGACCACTATCAAAACCCTTACAAGGGGAAAAGCAGTGAGTATTTGCAGCAATGCCGTGAACTAAAAGAAAATGTGCTTAAGCCTTTGATTGAATATTTTAAGCAGGCTCGAGACTCTTTAGGCATTACCGCAAAAGAAATTCATAGCGCAACAGGTAAGCAAATGGCCTCTCACTGGTTCGGTTATAGCCAATGGCAATTACCAAGTGAAACGGATTATTTGAAGCTTCAAGAGCTATTCAAGCGCGTCGCTGAGGAAAAGTTAAGCCATAACCCATTAAATCGCGAACATGCGGATCTAGCGAGTGAACAGGGCGCGTTAAGGCGTGAATATCATGAGCTAGCGGCGCAATACCAATTATTACGACGTCCTTTTACTGTGACCGTCGATGTTCCTTACACAGATGTTTGGACCTATTCACCAGTGCAGTATTACCCCGGTAAACATCCATGTGAAAAGCCTGCTGTGATGATGGAACACATTATTAATAGTAGTAGCCGCGTGGGTGATGTAGTGGCTGATTTCTTCATGGGCTCTGGCGCCACAATAAAAGCGGCATTAAAGCTAAACCGTCAGGTTATCGGGGTAGAGCTTGAAACTGAGAGATTTGAGCAAACTAAGCAAGAAATAGAATGTAGTAACATGTAAGTAACCCTTACAAGTTGAACTGTCCGGGATTTCCGGATAGTTCACATATTCGGTTATTCCAAACAACTGCGAGATTTTCGCGCTCTAGTGTGAGAACGCTCCCGATTAAAAATGCGCTTATAATCATCATCAGAATAGTTGTCATACTGTTTTCTTGCATACAGAACTGACGTTTCATAAAGAGCGTCGTCATTTTTTATTCGCTGCCATCTTGCTTTAGCGATGAATTTGGCTTTTTCAATCTGCTCAGGCTTTGATCTTGATTTTTTTAGATACGATTTTGCTCTTTCTCTAAATGCAGCATATAAAACAGGGTCAGAGTTAAGCCTTTCGCGAAGCTTCGAAAGATATGATGAGCGAGTATTTTTGTAAGCTTCAGTATTTTTCACAGCCTGATATCGCAATTTCTCTCTTTCGTTATTTCTTGCTTTTGCGCAAGCATCGCTGCAAGTAGCGGGTATCTGTCCCGAGTTGTATTTAATTCTCTTTCCGCAGACTTCGCAGACACCGCCTTTACAATAGCTGCACATCTTGCGGCCCTTGTAGGATGGTTTCGTTATTCCGCGTGGGAGTAACTCTTCTACACCGCAATCGCAGCGGCATAGAAGTTGGGCATTTCCAGAATCAGCAATGACAGTTAGTTTTCCGAACTTCTGTCCCGTTCTATCAATCTTCATCACGAATTATTTCTTCTGCGCGCCAAATGCGAGCTGATTTTTCAGAAAACAACTGAGCCGCAACAGACTGAGAAAGGCGCCACTTAACTACGCTTTTAACCCCTGACTCTGCTGCGTATTCTTCGATAGTATCGAAGTATTTGTAATTGTAGTGATCAAAGTCAGGCAGGCTATCAAGTAAGTCTTGGCGAGTAAGAGATAGCATTTGCATTTGACTGATAACATCAGTTGGGATTGGAGATGTGCCTTTTTCCCATCTCTGCCAAGATCGAGGTTCTACATCACCAATATATTTTGCTGCTTCTGCTTGAGATAAAAATAGAAGTTGCCTAAGTTGTTTTAATTCGAAATTATTCATGATTACCCTTATTAAAAAAATAGGGGCCTAAGCCCCTTGTTTTATGCGTTAACCCAAGATTTTCCTGACTCTTTAAAGCAAACCAAGGTGCCATTTTCATATTCTATTTTTAGCGTAGTGCCTTGGAATGACTGATTGCGTGATGCAAAGCGCTTAACTTGAGTTAGTGTATCAGCTTCGAATTTAACACCTTCGCGGTCTGAGTTAACGTTTTGAGTTTCTTTGATGATGTATGTAGTAGTCATAATATTCTCACTTAGTTGAGTTGGGCTTGCCTTATTGCCTGCCCGATGAATA
Source organism: Providencia sp. wls1922 (assembly GCF_009706505.1). Taxonomy (NCBI): domain Bacteria; kingdom Pseudomonadati; phylum Pseudomonadota; class Gammaproteobacteria; order Enterobacterales; family Morganellaceae; genus Providencia; species Providencia sp. wls1922. Next base: position 3,673 of record NZ_WLUG01000096.1, read on the forward strand.
TATTATTGTCGCAATCGCGACATTAATCAAGGTTAATTGTCAATAAAATGAGATTTACATCACAAATAAATCAATCATAAGTCGCCTAGTGCGGCTTTTTTCGTATATAGCCCCAGCAAATCAAACCCAACATGTTTAATTACTGCAATTAATTTGCTGGTGGCTACCTATCAATTTTAATCACGGAACACTCCGCAGGGGGTGGATATGCGTATGCACGAAAAATACTCTAGCCCCTTTTCTTATGCTCTTGGAGTTATCACCACTGCTGCTGGGGCATTATCGTTAGACCAGTGGGCGGTACTCATCGGGATCATCTGTACAGTCGCCACATTTTTGGTGAATTGGTACTACAAGCGGAAAGAATTCAAATTAAGAGAAGGGGAATCTAGTGGCAAAAATACCAAATAAAATAAAGAATGCTACCGCTGGTGGCTTAATTGCATTGACTGTAAGCATGATTGCTTATTTTGAGGGGATGGAAACTAAACCTTATAAGGATGTAGTTGGCGTTACAACAGTTTGCTTTGGGCATACTGGCGCCGACATTATCCCCGCCAAAACCTATTCAGAATCAGAATGTTTAGCTTTGCTTGAAAAAGACCTCAGCAAAGTCAGAAAGGGTGTGGACCCTCTAATTAAAGTTGATATCGACGATAACACCCGAGCCGCTATTTATTCCTTTGCTTACAACGTAGGCACGGGTGCTTTTGCGCGTTCTACGATGCTGAAAAAACTGAATGCAGGTGATATCGCTGGTGCTTGCAATGAATTAAAACGCTGGACTTATGCAGGGGGTAAGGAGTGGAAAGGGTTAATATCAAGACGAGAAGTAGAAGAAGCAATATGTCTTGGGAAATGGTAGTTAGCCTTAAAAAACCTATTGTTCCTAAGAAGAAATTACCTATTTGGGCTTCTGTTGTAATAGTTATCTTGCTTTCTTTTTTATCACTTTCGTTAGTCATTATTGGCGCGGTTCGTTCAGTTGATAACACTTGTGGAATCGACAAGGTAAGCCTAGAAAAACGATGCCAAAAAGCTATCGATCACTATAAAGGCAGGCAGGTTAACTTATGAAGATAGATAACTCGTTTTGGCTTTTTTTAATGTTAGTTGCTGTTAGCTGGTTGGCATTAACGCTTTATGATAATAACACTGCAGTTAAGAGTGACAACGACAAGTTAAAGCAAGATAACATCAAACAAAGTGCAGTCATTGCCCGTCAGTCATTTCAATTCAATCGCTTCAATCAGATAGCAACAACAGCATACCGGAACGGCATTCAAGCTGATGCGAAAGCACAGGAGAAAATCATTGAATATAAAACGATACTCAAAGCAGAGTCTTCTTGTGATTCTCTTGTGCCTCAGCCTGTTACTGATGGCTTGTTCGAATACACAAACGAGCTACGAGAGCGTGCAATGCGTTCCAATTCCATCGACGTTAACTAATTCTGTGGTACCGCCATTGCCGCCTGATAGTGACGGTAAAACCCTATCATTCAAAGCGTCTGTATTATGGAACAGATTATTGCTAGGAACGATAGAGAAGGCGAATAAGCAGCTTGAAGCCATTCGAGAAATTGAAGCAATTAGAAATAAAAATGCCCCAGATATCGGGGCTAAGTAGAGGATAATAGTTTATGAGTGTGACGTCACTATACGTTAATCGTGAATGACTCTACTTGCATTCACCGCCAATCATTCAGTCCTTAGCCTCACCTTTACTTAAAGTTAATTTTTTTAATAAACTAAGCATGATACTTGGTAATTTTATTATGACCAACACGAGTACAAGCATGCCGAGAGAAATTGATATAGATGCTAACCATATAGATTTTTCGGCCAAATAAAAATAGAAGTCGCACGAGAATAAATTAATTACATCTACTAAGTGGCATATTTCGTCGCTAATACCTAGCTCATTAAGGATAAAAATTATTGGAAATGGGGATAACATGATAATTACTGATTTTTTTATTTTTTTATTTTTTATCACATTACTAATCAATGGAACGTTAATTTCTGTTGTTCTATTTATTGAGATGACCAATAAAAATAATACTATTAATGTCAGGATGAACCAGAAAATGAAATAATTTTCAGATAGAAATAATGAGAAGTCGTAATATGCATATACAAATAAAATGAATGTAAATATACAAAAAATATTTTCTGGTAATTTTGAAAGTTTTGGCCAGTGACTTGTTCTTGTTCCCATTTTTATTTTTCCAGTTTTATAAAAGTACGCATATATTAAAGTATTTAATGAAAGCATGGAATGTTTACTTTTAAAAATCTATGGAAAACACTTACTAGCCAAGTATCTAATATGTTGATTTATGTTTTTGGGGTGGGCTTAGATGGCTCATAAAATCCATGGATTCGGTACTCTGCACCTAAGCTAGTGCCAAACAATGACAGCCAAATCTATCAGGATGGCGTGATGCGACCTATGAAGAGGCAATACGGATACAAATTGATTATGGCGACAATATTAACGGTGATCAGCCTAAGCAGGCTGGAAATTCAAAACCACTTCCACCACCAAATAAACCTTAAACTCATTAGATTGATTAATTTTACGCATAATTCAAAAGGTACTCCCGAGGGGGTACCCCTACCACGAGGCGGCGACCACGCGGGAAACGGCTCGTTTTCAAATTTCCATGCTGTCAGCAGCAGGTTGTTTAACTATTTGATTTAATTTGTGAATATCGAGATTGAGGTGACAACTTTAATAATGAGTTGTCACCTCAATGCGTTATATCTCTATGATAATAAATGAAAATATCAATTTTCACCTGACAGAGTGAGGTGTCAATGTCCAACATCAGCAATCTGGGGGACGCCTACAACTGGAGCGTGGCTAAGATTGCTGAAGCATTCGGCTTAAATCGCGGAACAGTTAAAAAGCGATTGCTCGATGCGAATACCCCAATAGCCAGTAATGTAAGAGGTAATCCCGTTTATGCACTTCGGGAAGTCGGCCCCGTTTTATTTGGTGCCGATAAAAATTTGGAGCCGAGTGGCATTCAAGATCCCGCACTCATGTTTCCAAAGGACAGAAAAGATTGGTACCAATCTGAAAATGAGCGAATAAAGCTGGAAACAACACTGAAACAATTAGTGCCAGTTGCGGATGTTCATCGGGAAATGGCGGTGATGATCAAAGCTATTTCTCAGGTACTTGATACATGGCCAGACAAACTTGAGCGGGATAACGGTTGGAAAGCAGATCAAATCACTGAGGCTCAAAAGCTCGTCGATGAATTGAGGAACGTGCTTTCATCTGAGGTTATGAATGCAGAGGATTTTGATGATGAAAACTAATTACGCCTCAGCATCTTCAGTGAGAAAGGACGTTTCCGCATTACTCAAAGCGCCAAGGCGAATGCCAATTGCTCAAGCCGTAAAAAAATACATGCGAGTTCCCATGGGGGAAGGGACGTCAATACCGTGGGATGACTCATTAACGCCGTACATCATTGAGCCGATGAATTGCTTAGCTGACAGACGGTATGATTCTGTCATTTTCGTTGGTCCAGCGAGGACGGGAAAATCGCTAGGGTTAATTGATGGGTGGATAGTGTATGTGATTGTTTGTGATCCTGCTGATTTTTTGCTGATTCAAATGACAGAGGAAAAAGCGCGGGAGCACTCCAAGAAGCGATTAGATAGAACATTTAGATCGAGCCGTGAAGTTACCAAAAGGCTCAGCCCGCATCGTAACGATAATAACGTTCATGATAAAACCTTTAAGGCTGGGAATTACCTAAAAATAGGCTGGCCTTCGGTGAACATCATGTCTTCATCTGATTACCGATTTGTCGCACTGACAGATTATGACCGATTTCCAGAAGATGTGGACGGCGAAGGGGATGCTTATACGCTAGCCTCAAAGCGTACTACGACGTTTATGTCTGCGGGGAAAACATTAGTTGAAAGTTCTCCTGGTCGAGAAATTACAAACAGCAAATGGCGCCGAAATACACCACATGAAGCCCCGCCAACCACAGGAATTTTGTCGCTCTATAATCGAGGGGATCGCCGGCGCTGGTATTGGCCATGTCCACACTGCTCAGAATATTTTCTTCCCATTCGTGAAAATATGGTGGGTTTTAGTGAGGGTGATGATCCAACAACAGGAAGCAAAGCGGCCAGACTGCAGTGTCCACATTGCATGAATTTGATTGAGCCTGAGCAAAAAAGAGCGTTAAACAATCGCGGCGTCTGGCTCAGGGAAGGCCAATCCATTGATAAGCACGGTAATATTACAGGAAATGCACGAGACTCCCGTATTGCATCATTTTGGATGGAAGGTCCAGCAGCCGCATATCAGACGTGGGAAAAGTTAGTCTATAACTTACTCAATGCTGAACAGGAATATGAACGAACAGGAAGTGAAGAAACCCTTAAATCCGTCATTAATACGGACTGGGGGCAGCCTTACTTACCGAAAATCAACCAAGAACAGCGAAGCGGTGATGATCTTAAATTGCGTGCTGAATATTGGGATTATGGCTCAGTACCTTCTGGTGTGAGATTTTTGGTTGCTACAGTCGACGTACAGGGCGGTAAAAAACGCCGCTTTGTCGTTCAAGTCATAGGTTATGGCGCCAGAGGTGAGCGATGGATAATTGATCGGTTTGATATCACGCATTCCCTGCGTTCTAACGCGGATGGTGAAGCCTTAAAAATTGACCCTTCCTCTTATGCTGAGGACTGGGATATTTTAATTACGGATGTTTTAGATAAAACATATCCACTTCAAGATCATGAAGATATTGAAATGGGTGTTCATAGCATGGCGGTAGATACCGGTGGGGAAGAAGGCGTAACAGATAACGCTTATCAGTTTTGGCGCAAGTGCAAAAAAGAAGGACTTTCTCGTCGCGTATACCTTTTTAAAGGGGATGGTAAGGCTAAAAGCAAACTGATTACCAAATCTTACCCTGACAATACAGAGCGTTCAGATCGCCGTGCAAGGGCTCGCGGTGACGTGCCTATTTACTTGCTACAAACCAATGAATTAAAAGACCGCATTTCATCGCACTTAGGAAGAGAAACGGTGGGAAATAACTATATCCACTTTCCTGATTGGCTGGAGGATTCTTTTTACGATGAACTCACGTATGAAGAGCGCGACAGTAATGGTAAATGGTCGAAGCCGGGTAAAGGGGCTAACGAAGCGTTTGACTTAACGGTTTATGCTCATGCCCTAGTCATATTACTCGGTTACGAAAAAATCAAATGGGAGAACCCACCTAAGTGGGCAAGGTTGCCGGATGTGAACATTGTTCAATCACCACAGCCAGCAAATCGCCAACCCTCCTCAAGCTCAACATCAATTCAATCTCAAACTGAAATACAAGAGACCAAACCTAGCGTAAGTTCGGCATGGTCCCCTGTGTCTGCAAATTCTGGAGGGTGGGTATGACCCGTGAACAAATTAAGGAAATGCTGGATGCTTACCTAAAAGCAGAAATGGAAATACTGCAGGGTAAAAATGTCACGTTTAATGGCCAGTCAATGACCATGGAAAATTTGAGTGAAATCCGTAAGGGGCGCGAGCAATGGGAGGCTAGATATATGGCAACCAGTGCTTCACGCCGTCATTCACCCGGTTATAAAGTGGCGAGGTTTTCATGAATATGTTGGATAAGGTTATCGCGGCACTCTCACCGTCATGGGCGAGTCAGCGAGCCAAATCTCGTTATGCCATTCAAGCTTATGAGGCTGCAACGCCATCTCGTATTCATAAGGCCCGAAGAGAGAGCCGAAATGCCAACCAGTTAACTCAAATGGGCGGTAAGTCATTACGTGAGCAAGCAAGATGGTTGGACGGTAATCACGACCTTGTCATTGGTATTCTTGACAAAATGGAAGAGCGAGTTGTTGGAAGTAAGGGAATTATTGTTGAGCCTCAGCCATTATCTCGTACAGGGCAAATTCATGATGATCTTGCTAAGCAAATCCGAACTGCGTGGTCTGAATGGTCAATTCGGCCGGAAGTTACAGGGCAATTTACGCGACCCATGCTTGAGCGGCTTTTAGTCAGAACGTGGATCCGAGACGGCGAGGTCTTTGCTCAATTAGTGAGAGGCAATCAAAAGGGGCTTGATAAACAGGCTGGTATCCCATTTTGGTTGGAAGCCTTGGAACCAGACTTTGTACCAATTCACCTAGATGATACAAGTAAAAATATTCGGCAGGGTATTCAGCTTAATCATTGGGGGCGCCCGCAGTCTTACTTTGTGTACAAAAGCTTACTCACCACAGGGCAGCAAATGGGCGACCTCAAGTCCATCCTGACCGAAAACATGCTGCATTTAAAATATGTACGTCGCTTGCATCAAATCCGAGGTAATAGTTTATTTTCTGGCATTTTGACACGTCTGAGTGCTTTGAAAGACTATGAAGATGCCGAATTGACAGCCGCACGTATTGCCGCCTCTTTGGGGATGTATATCAAAAAAGGGGATGCGGGTACTTATGATGATGGCAGTGATGAAGATGATCGTAGTCTCGATATTGTGCCGGGCATTATCTTTGATGGGCTAAAACCCGGTGAAGATGTTGGGATGATCAAGTCAGACAGACCCAACCAAAACCTTGAAAATTTCCGTAATGGTCAGCTTAGAGCGGTTGCCGCAGGAAGCCGTGGAAGCTATTCCAGTATTGCGCGTGATTATAACGGGACATACAGCGCACAGCGACAAGAGCTGGTGGAGTCATTTGAGGGTTACTACATCTTGCAAGACACCTTTTGTGGCTCTGTAAGCCGCCCTGTTTATCGTCAATGGTTAAACATGGCGATTGCTTCAGGGGTAATCGTCGTCCCGCCGGATGTTGATCTCGATTCACTCTATAACGCCACTTACAGTGGGCCTGTTATGCCATGGATTGACCCACTTAAAGAATCTAATGCATGGAAAACACAAATTCGTGGTGGGGCTGCATCGGAGAGTGATTGGGTTCGAGCTCGAGGCGGAAACCCTGCGGAGGTTAAACGTCGTCGTAAAGCAGAAATCGATGAAAATAAACGGCTGGGGCTGGTTTTTGATACCGATCCGGCAAATGACAAAGGTAGCGAAAATGCAAATGAAACAAACACATCAAGTGCCACCAAAAAATAGCACAGCGATGAATAAGCCATTGATGTCATCACGGGATAAAAACTGGTTTCAAATGAAAGCAACCAGTGAAACGACGGCAGACATTTACATCTATGACGAAATTGGTGGCTGGGGTATTAGCGCAAGACGATTTACTGAAGATCTTATTGCGCTGGGAAATCTTAGCCACATTAATCTTCATATTCATTCACCGGGTGGTGAAGTCTTTGAAGGCATCGCCATTTATAACCAGTTAAAAAACCACAATGCCAGCATTACGGTATATATCGATGGCTTAGCAGCATCCATGGCCTCGGTCATTGCGATGGTTGGGGATGAAGTCATTATGCCAACCAATGCCATGATGATGATCCATAAGCCATGGGGGGTATCGTGGGGTGATGCCGATGATATGCGTGACTACGCCGATTTGTTGGATAAAGTCGAAAACGTCTTAATTCCCGCGTACATGGAGAAAACAGGGAAAACCAAAGAAGAACTTGAAGCCATGCTCAGTGAAGAAACATGGTTAACGGCAGAAGAGTGCGTTGAGCACGGTTTTGCTAACAGCATTATTGAGCCAGTTAAAGCAATGGCGAGTCTTTCATCTAAACGCATTGAGGAATTTAAATCCATGCCAAATTCATTAAAAAACACACTGAAAAACAGTTTATCAAATCCACGTAACACAACTAATCCCGTCAATGAGCCGGCGCCACAACCTCAGAATCCAGTGAATGCTCCGCAACAGGATGCGGCAGGTATTCAGGCTCAAGTGCGCCAGAATGAGCAAGCCCGTATGAATGGTATCAAAGACCTGTTTGCGATGTTTGGTGGCAAGCACAATGACACGATGATGGAATGTGTGCTTGATGTGAATTGTTCTGTCGAGAACGCAAGAGAGAAACTGCTTAATAAACTAGGACAAGAAGCGACGCCGACCAATAAAAACGATTATGGTGCTCATATCTTCGCGAATAACGGGAACATCGTCGGTGACAGTGTCCGTGCATCGTTAATGGCGCGTGCTGGCTATGGTGAAGTTCATGCTGACAACCCATATAACTGCATGACACTCCGCGAATTAGCCCGTATGTCACTGGCTGATCGTGGCGTGGGTGTAGCAAGCTACAACCCAATGCAAATGATCGCAATGGCGTTTACTCACACCACCTCTGATTTTGGTAATATTCTGCTGGATGTTGCCAATAAATCTATTTTACAAGGCTGGGATGAAGCGGAGGAAACCTTTGACCTATGGACGAAGAAAGGGCAACTCAGCGATTTTAAAACTGCAACTCGCGTCGGCATGGGAGGCTTTAATTCGATTCGTAAAGTTCGTGAAGGGGCAGAGTATAAATATGTTACCACGAGCGACAAAAAAGAGACGATTGCACTTGCTACCTACGGGGAGCTTTTTAGCATTTCGCGACAAGCCATCATTAACGATGACATGTCAATGCTAACCGATACCCCAATGAAGCTGGGACGTGCAGCTAAAGCCACCATTGGCGATCTGGTTTACGATATTCTGACGAAAAATGGAAAAATGCAATCTGACAGCAAGCCACTCTTTGGTGCAGATCATGGTAACAGCATTAAAGGCGGTATGGACGTTGACACTATTGCTAATGGTAGAACAGCCATGCGCAAGCAAAAAGAAGGCGAGCGGGCGTTAAATATTCGCCCTGCATTTATGCTTGTGCCAACAGCATTAGAAATCGCAGCAATTCAGGTTGTTGGCTCTGGTAGCGTAAAAGGCGCAGACGTGAATGCCAATATCATCAACCCTATTCGTAATATTGCCGAAATCATTACTGAGCCACGCTTAGATGCTAATAGCGATACCACATGGTATATGACCTCAGCAAAAGGCACTGACACTATTGAAGTCGCTTATTTAAACGGTGTTGATATTCCTTATATCGACCAACAAGAAGGTTTCACTTCGGATGGCGTAACTACAAAAGTTCGCATCGATGCGGGTGTTGCGCCTGTTGATTACCGCGGCTTGCTTCGTGTTGAAGCTTAATTCAGACTGTTAAATTAATCATATTGCCCTAACGGGCTTTTTTTATACCTGAAATCCGGCTTTTCGGAGCCGGTAGGAGACATTATGGCTAAGAATTACCAGCAACAGGGTTTGACTGTTGAGATTATTAATACCTCAGCGAAAGATAGCATTCTAAGCGGCTCTCTTGTGATGGTTGGCGTTTTGGCTTGCGTTGCAGCGACAAACATTGCTCCTGGTGAAATCGGTGATGGTTTTGCCGAGGGGGTTTATTTGCTTCCTAAAAAAGCGGGAGTGGCATTGACGGCTGGTCAAGCTGTAACCGCTGAAAAAGGCATTGTTGCGGATAAAGGTGGTGCAGCGGTGGGTGTAACATGGTCAGCTGCGGAGGCGGGTGATGAAATGGTCGCGGTGAAGCTTAACATTTTCCCAGCAGCTGCTGCCGCGGGTGGTTAATCCATGAGTGCGTTTGAGCGATTAACGGATCGAATGGACGCACTCACAGCAAAGCGGATGGGGAAGCCTATCTCTATTAACGGTACGGAACATGTTGGGGTGGATTCTCACTTTTTACCCGAATTTGGTCCTGTTACGGGAGATGGGCTTTCTTACGTCATTTTTTCAGCGGGATACCAACCCAGAAAAAACGACAAAGTGGTTGCTGGTGGGCGCTCTTATCTGGTCACTCGTTATCAACGATTTAATGGCAAGTGGATGCTTTTTATTGAGGCTGAAGAGGATGAAGGGGATTGATGATGCGATTCGAAACCTGAATGTGATTGTCGATAAGGTAACTCCTATTGCGACGGCTCAAGCCATTAACCGGGTTGCTGCAAGAGCGATAAGTCGCAGCGTCAAGCAGGTTTCTAAAGAGGTGCGAATCCAGCAAAAAATTATTCGTAAGCGCGTTAAGTTTAACAAGGCGAGTTCAAAGCACGGAACCCCGAAAGCCAGAGTTACCGTTAACCGAGGGAATCTCCCTGCTATTGTGCTCGGTACCGCGCGAGTTCAATTATCGAGGAGCCGGAATTCAGGTCATCGAATGGGTAGCACTTTAAAAGTTGGAAAATTCACGTTTCATAATGCTTTTATTCAGCAACTCAACAATGGCCGCTGGCATGTGATGCAACGTGTTGGTAAGAGTCGATATCCTATTGAAGTGGTGAAAATCCCTGTCTCAAAACCACTGACTGAGGTTTTTGAGGAACACGCTATTAATGTTCGAGAATCGGATATCGATAAAGAAGTGCGCTATGCATTAAATAATCAGTTAAGACTGTACTTTAAGGAGGGATAGTGATTATTCACACTCGAATTCGCAATACAGTCATACAGCACTTAAATGAGCGCTTCCCGAATATTAAAACGTATGATGGACGTCCAACCAATTTTGATGAATCTGAGTTGCCAGTTATTGCTGTTTATCTTACAGAGCCAAGACCAGATCCTTATTATCTGGATTCCAATCAATGGACAGCCATTCTCCATCTTGAACTCTTCCTTAAATCATCAGTACCCGATGCCACGTTAGATAAATGGGTCGAGGAGAAATTATATCCAGCGGTGGCTGATATGACTGATTTAGGTGAGGTGATTACTGATATGACACCGAAAGGCTATGACTATGACCGCGATGATGAAATGTCATTGTGGGCCTCTGTCGACCTTTCTTATCAAATTAAATATGAAATGTAAGGAACAGAACTATGCCAACGGTACCTAATCCACTGGCGCCAGTTAAAGGCGCTGGGACTACCTTGTGGATTTACACAGGGGAAGAAGAACAAATTACGGATCCATTGAGTGAAACTGGATTTACTCGACTGGGAAAAATTAAAGAACTTCAGCCGGGTGAGATTACAGCGTCAAGTGAAGATGACAGCTATCTCGATGATCCAAATGGCGACTGGGAAAATACATCGCAAGGTGAAAAATCCTCCGGTGAGGCAAGCATTACACTGGCGTGGAAGCCCGGAGAAGAAGGACAAAAAGACCTTGTAAAATGGTTCGATGGTGGTGAGTCGCGATTCTACAAAATTGCCTACCCAAACGGAACGGTTGACCTGTTTAAAGGTTGGGTCAGTGGGCTCGGTAAAACCATCCCGATCAAAGAAACAATCACGCGAACGGTAAAAATTAAAAATACGGGACGCCCAACATTAGCGGAAGAAATTCCACCCAAGCCTGAAGGTAAAACCGTCACACAGCCGAAAGGCTAATACACCAACTTAATCTTATAGCCACACTTGATGTGGCTTTTTTATTTCTCTCCTGTGCACCGAAAGCACATTCCTACGTAAAACATCGAGCCAATATTTAGGTAATGAGCCTTTGAGGGGATCAGTTATAGCTGGTGTCGCTTCGATGGGCTGATTTCCTATTTCGGCAAGGGTTCATTACTAAGTAAGGTAGGCACTATGCAATATCCAAGAGTAAGTATTAATGGGGTATCTGTCCGAGTGGATAATGAAGGCAGATATAGCCTGAATGATTTACATGCCTCAGCGGTAATTAATGGCGAAGCCAGAGAAAACCAAAATCCAAGCCAGTTCCTGAGAAGTAAGCAGGTAAAAGCGTTCGTTGATAAATTAAGCGCAATGCAAAATTGCACTGCGGTCAAAGTTATCAATGGCGGGTTAAATCATGGTGTGTGGGCGCTTGAATTAGTCGTGATTCGATATGCTGCTTGGCTAAAGCCTGAGTTTGAAATATTGGTTTACAACACATTCAAGGATGCTGCAAGAAAAGGATTGGATATCATGGCCAAGCTGAACAAGTTAGATCATGTTATCAATACTGAAGTTAAGAATGTAAGCAACTGCGCTAGAACAATGGCTAATTGGGGGGGTGGTGGCAGAAAACAGTTACTACTAACCGCAAGGGAGCGTGTTGTAAAAGAAGCTCAAATGTATTTACCAAACATAGAATAGGTCGCTTAGCGGCCTTTTTTTATTTTTAATCAAAAGGGTATCAGTATGTTTTTAAAGAAAAAAGAAGCACAAATTAGCGGTGAATCAGTTGTTTTGCACGAACTGTCAGCATTACAACGTGCAGATTATTTTGATTTTTTAGCATTAAAGGAAAAAGAGTCTAGCAATCTGGAAGGCATTGAACTTGCAGCAAAATCCATGCGCCAAATTGCAGAAAGCAATGTTTGGTTAGTTTCCCGATCCCTGTGGCATAGCGACCGAGATCGAGAGGTTGAAGAGGTATATGAAGAGGTTGCTTTAACGTGGAGTTCAGCAGCATTGGAAGAAGCAGTTTCTGTTATTTCTGAAATCAGTGGAATGAAAGGCGATGACCAAGGGCCTTCCACTGAAGGCGAAGAATCGAATGAACAAGATTCAATGGGAAAATAGCCAGCCGTGAGCGCACGTTTGCCTTGCGTCTTGCGCGTGAATTCGGTCGACCTGACTGGCGCAGAATGCTCAGTGAAATGAGCGCAACTGAGTATAACGATTGGGTTGACCATTTCAGCAGAACGCCATTTATGCCGCAATTGATTGATGTTGAGTTTGCTGCTTTGCATGGTTCTGTTTATTCAGCCATGTGTGGTGCAAAAACTGAAATAACCGATTTCATGCTGCTAACTGACATAGAGCCTAATGATGAGGATATGCCAGATGATGTTATTCAATCAGTCAGCGAGGGAATTACGGGAGGGGTAAGATATGAGCAGCCAAATCGCGGATCTTGAGATTAAAATTGGTGCTAATACGACTGAATTTCTTGAAAAAGCAGGTCGAGTCGAAAGGCAATTAACTGAACAAGAGCGTCGTGAGCAAGCATCAATTAAGCGCCAGCAAGATTTCATTGAAAGGCAATCGGCCAAGGCAGAAGCTGCCATTCAGCGCTCACGGTCCCAGTTAAAACAGTTTGAAAAAGAGTCTATTTCTGCGGAACAAAAAGAGTCAGCCATGCGACGCCTGGCTCAAAAGGAAATGGACGAAACACACCAGAAAATCCAACAAATTATGCAGGCAGAAACCAAAAGAGCGGGGTCTGCACGTAACCAAGAAATTCTGGCCGAGCAATACTATACCCAACTTGATGCTGTTCAAAAATACGGGAAGGGGCTTGAAGGTCTCAATGAAGTGCGCCGCCGCATGAACCAAGATATGCAGCAAGGGCTACTACACGTCAAAGATTACCAAGCATTAACTTCTCAAGCCGTCGGTACAGCTAAATCACTTGAGCGTGCAGAAATATCAGCGACGCAGCAAAAGCAGCGCTTTATTAATAAACTGAAAGAGCAGGTTACTCAGCAAAACTTATCCCGTACTGAGATGTTACGCATTCAAGCCGCGCAGCTTGGGGTATCGAGTGCCGCGGATGTGTATATCAGTAAATTAGAAAAACAAAATCGAGCGATGAAGGGGGTAGCAATTACCTCTGGGCAGTACCGCCAAGCAATGCGGCAGTTGCCAATGCAAATGACCGATGTTGTGACGTCGCTTGCCTCTGGCATGCCGCCGTGGTTGGTAGCAGTTCAGCAGGGTGGACAAATAAAGGACTCGTTTGGAGGGTTCGGTAATTCTTTAAAAGCAATTACCTCTTTGATCACTCCGTGGAAATTGGCAATGGCAGGCGGTGCAGGAGCAATCGCAGCGTTCGGCATTGCTACCTATCAGGGTTCGAAAGAGCTTAGTGAATACAATAAGCAGTTGATTTTAACTGGCAACTACGCAGCAAAAACTAAGGGGCAGTTAAACGATCTGGCCAAATCGTTATCTGGTGATGGAATCACTCAGTACAAAATGGCTGATGCCTTGGCTCAAGTTGTCGGCTCTGGTTCATTTACTGGTGCTCAAGTTGATATGGTTGCCAGCGTTGCGGCCAAGATGGAAAAAGCCACCGGGCAATCCGTCGATGAGACAATTAAGCAGTTTCAGCGCCTGAAAGATCAGCCTGTTCAGGCGGTTGTAGAGCTCGACAAATCCATACACTTTCTGACTGCAACACAGTTGGAACAAATATCGACGTTACAGGATCAGGGAAAGGAGCAGGAAGCGGCGGCAGTTGCCATGGAGTCTTTTGCAAATGCCATGCAGGTTCGAACAAAGCAAATTGTTGATAATCTTGGTTATTTAGAGTCTGCATGGGAAGATGTAAAAAATATGGCTAAAAAAGCTTGGGATTCGATGCTGGATCTTGGCAGGGAAGGCTCTATTGAAGATGAAATTAAACAGCTTGAAGATTATATATCAAGATTTGACGGATCTATTTACACGCTAGGGATGGATGAAAATAAACAGAGGTTAGCACAATTAAAATTCAAGCAGCTAAGGCAAGGAATTGAAGGCACCCTGACTAATTCGTTTAATAAAATAAACGAGGATAGTAAAAAGCAAATCTTGGCAGATCAGAAATTAAAAAGAGAGTATGAAAGTGCAGAAGAAAGGCATCAAAGAAGACTATCTGAGATAAAAAATTCAGGTGGATCGCAAAAGGAAATTGATAGAGCTTTAAAATTAGAAGCCATTAAATACAAGAAGGAACTAGCGAGAGAAACACCTAAAACGCCTAAAGTAAAGGCTTACAGACCAGACCTTGGTGTAAGGCAAGATGAGTCTTCACAGGCTGAACTAACATCACTTCAAGCTCAGCTAAAACTTCTCCAGCAACATGCTAGTGCAACGGATTTCATCAGCCAACAACGGAAAAACTTTCAACTAGAGCAGGCCAAATTTAGTGTTCTAGAGGAAGCGAGTAAAAAAAGGAAATTATCTCTTGATGAGCAATCTTTGCTGAAAAACAAAGAAAGTATCCTAGCAAATAAAAAAGCACTAGCAGACGTTGGCGATCAGGTATCACGCCAAGAGCATCTCAATAAACTTAGCGATCAAGCTGATAAATATGCCAAGCAACAGGAAGCAAGGCAAAGGGCCATTACTGAGTCATTAGGCTTGTCATCACGTGAGCTTCAAAGAGCTTTGGAAATTGAGCAATTAAGATCTACCTATGGTGGAGAACCTCAGTGGGCACAAGTTCAGGCTTCAAAAATGGAAACATTCAAGCAAGAAGATGCTGCTCGTCAAGATTGGTTTGCAGGCATGAAAACGGCGTGGGGAGACTATAGAGACTCAGCGCTTGACGCAAATGCTCAAATTCAGAATGTGACATCTGCCACCTTGAATGGATTTAGCTCTCAACTAGCGGAAACCCTAATTGGCGGCGAGGCTAACTTTAGGGATTTCGCCAAATCAATATTAAAGATGCTGACTGAAATTGCGTTAAAAATGGCAGTCGTTAAGGGATTTGAGGCATTTGGTTTTGGTGGCGGGTCTGTTGTTGCTAATGCTAATGGAGGTGTCTATAACACTCCTGGACTAAGTGCTTATAGCGGCCAGATTGTTTCAAAACCCACGCTTTTTCCATTTGCTCGTGGTGCTGGGCTAATGGGCGAAGCAGGGCCAGAGGCAATTTTACCACTTAGGCGTGGTATTGACGGAAAACTAGGTGTTGTAGCTGCAAATGCCAATAAAAATGCTGGTGGCTTTTACCAAACTAATCATATCACCATTCAAAATGATGGTAGTAATGGAGAGATTGGGCCGCAAGCTCTCAAAACGGTCTATGACATTGCTAAAAAAGGTGCCGAGGATTACGTGAGAACTCAGCGTCGTGATGGTGGATCGTTTTAATAATCAATCCTAGCAATTAGATAATGCCTCCAAATTGGAGGCGTTATTATATTTATAATATTACTGAGGGGATGATGGAAATATTCAATTGGCCAATAAAGCCGGGGATGAAAACAGATTTCACTCCAAGGATAAAAGCAGTCCGTTTTGGTGATGGATATGAGCAGCGTCAGCCAGACGGAATGAATCACCAACTAAGAAAATTCAATATTACACTATCGTTGAAACCTAATACTGCAGATCAGGTGTTGGCTTTTTTGACTAAGCACGGTGGGGTTGATTCATTTTTATTTCAACCAGAAAAATCAAAGCAAGCCATTAAAGTCGTTTGTAAAAAATGGTCGTCAGACTCAGGCGGTATACGAAAATCCATAAGCGCTGAATTTGAAGAAACAGTGATATAACGTAAATGTAATTTTAGTTATAAAAGTATCTCAGTTAATATTAGGCTAACTTAATATTTATTGGAGGTAATATGAGGATACTTGGCTATATAATCAGTGCGGCGGTTATTATTATTTTAATAATAATAGTGATATCTAATTCAACTAATCCTACGAAAACTGACGCCATATCATTTGCAAAAAAACAAGTAAGTCAATCAATGAAAGATCCATCATCAACCGAGTTCAAATTTGTTGAATTTTATCCTAGCAGTAAAAATCAAAAAGAAGAAATATACGGTTTTGTTTGTGGTTCTGTGAATGCTAAAAATAGCTTTGGGGCATACACTGGATTTACTAGATTCACTATGAATATCAGTGTTACAAATAATGGAAGAAGTGCAAATATGTCGCCTCCGTTATTTGAGGATCAAAATAACCCTGTTATTAATGATGGATTTGAAGTGCTCTGGAAAGAAAACTGCAGGGATAAATAAAAACAATAGAAACCAGCTTCGGCTGGTTTTTTTATGGGAGCAATAATGCAAAACATTCCTCCTGAGCTGCTGATCTCTATTACCGAACTTGAAAGTGATGCAGAGATTGAGCTCTATGAAATTGACCTAACCAAGATTGGTGGAACGCGGTACCGCTTTCACAATGGCGACAATGAATTACTAAAACCCATTGTTTGGCAAGGGCTTGAATATGATCCTTACCCAATTTTTGGTGAGGGTTTCTCATTTAACGGGAAAGGGCCATCAAGTCGGCCAAGCATTACTATTTCCAATTTGTTTGGGCTAGTGACGGGTATTGCTAGCCGATTGAATTCTGGGGCTGGTGGCAATGTTATCCGCAGAAAAGTTCGCGCACGATTTTTAGATGAAATCAATTTCTCCGGTGGTAACGAGAATGCTGACCCATCTCAAGAGGTTATTTCTCGCTGGGTTATTGAACAACTGACGAGTTTAAATTCTGAAACAGCAACGTTTGAACTTGCTGCTCCCAGTGAGACGGATGGCGCCACTGTTCCAGCTCGAGTGATTTTATCCGATGTTTGCCCGTGGAGTTATCGTTCTAAAGAGTGTGGTTACGCGGGTGAGCCAGTTGCCGACGAGTTAGGAAATCCAACCAAGGATCCTAGCAAAGATAAATGTGGCAAACGCTTATCAGATTGCAAACTTAGAAACAACACTAACAGAATTGGCTGCTTCTTGTCTTCATCCCGCCTAAGCCAGTAAGGAATACCATGATAGAACATGACATTCTGGAGCATGCAAAAAGCATGGCGCCACAGGAGTCGTGCGGATTGATTATTCGTATCGATGAAATGGAAACGTATCTCCCTTGTTTAAATCAGCACGCGGATCCTGAAAATTATTTCTCAATCTCTGCTGAAGACTATATTCAAGCTAGCCAGCGTGGTGAGGTTGTAGCCATTGTACATAGCCATCCAAATGGCAAGCCATTCCTTAGCGCTTCTGATAGAGCACATCAATTAAAAACAGCATTGAGTTGGTGGTTAGTTTGTGATGAAAAAATCATTAAGTTTGATGCTGTTCCATTATTACTCGGCCGTGATTTTAAGCATGGAGCCACCGACTGTTATGGGTTGTTCCGAGACGCCTATCTTTTGGCGGGTCATTTACTTCCTGATTTTGTTAGAGAGGATAATTGGTGGCGGCAAGGTAAAGATTTGTATCTTGAGAACCTAACAAATAATGGTTTCAAACAAGTGAAAAGGGACATTCAACCAGGAGATATTATTCTGTGTTGCTATGCCAGTTCACGAGCCAATCACGCCGCCATTTATCTTGGTGATCAAACTATTCTGCATCATGTTCCTAATCAACTTAGTAAGCGCGAGGTCTACAACGAAAGATGGCAAAAAATGACGCATTCGATTTGGCGTTACCGCAAATGGTCACCATCCGATTTTATGGGGATCTCCAACGATTTGGACGCCGCTTCGATTTAAATATTCATACTGCAGTACAAGGTTTACACGCCTTATTTCTACAAATTCCCAATCTAAAAAAACACTTCAGTGAAGGTTGGTACCACATCCGTATCAGTGGATCTGATGTTTCACCAGATGAACTTCATCAACGTATTCATGAGCCATTAATGCCAAATGCCGTTATTCACATCGTTCCTCGCATTGAAGGCGCAAAAGATGGCGGTGTTTTTCAGTTTATTGCCGGTGCAGCTGTTCTTGCTGTGGGATGGTGGAACCCTGCAGGTTGGAGTTTTGGTGCATCCATGATGCTGGCTGGTGCCGCGATGATGATTGGTGGGGTGGCGCAGATGTTAACCCCAATCCCCAAGTCACCTAATTTATCCCGATCGGAAGAAGAGAAAGGGAACACCTATTTCAGCAATTTAGAAAACTCAGTAGCGCAAGGCATGCCTGTTCCGGTGGCATACGGTGAAATCATGTGCGGTTCTCGGGTTATTTCTCAAGCTGTTGAAATTATGGATGACGGTGATGCAAAAGATATTGATGTAGGAAAACACGGCGGTAGCGGGGAGACGTAATCATGGGTAAAAATGGTGGTAAGCAACATACGCCGTATGAAGCACCAAATGATTTAACATCAAGACAAAAACTGTCCATTATTGATTTAGTTAGCGAAGGACCAATTGAGGGACCTGTTGGAGATTTAAAAGGCGTTTATTTAAACAATACTCCCGTTATTGATTCATCGGGTAACAGTAATGTCAATGGCATGACGGCTCAGTGGGTGTCTGGAACGCTGGAGCAACCTGCGTTAGAAGGTTTTTCATCTTCATCCAGTGAAACGCCTGTTAGCGTTGAAGTGAAGAAAAGCACCCCGGTAACACGAACAATTACCTCACGTAACATTGATCGCCTTCGCTTGACCTTCGGAACACAAGCTTTAGTTGAAGTTAAAGATAATGGTGATCGCGTTGGAACATCGGTTGATCTACAAATTCAAATCCAGCGTAGTGGCTCTTGGGTAACAGAGAAGAATGTGACTATCCGCGGTAAGCGGAGCAATTCGCCGTACTTAATGGCTGTGGTGCTTGATAATCTACCGCCACCCCCATTTAGTATCCGAATGGTTCGTTTAACAGCGGATAGCACTAGCGACAAGCTGCAAAACAATACTATTTGGTCAAGTTATACTGAAATCACTGATATCACTCAAACGTACCCGGGGTCGGCTGTTGCTGGACTGACATTTGAAAGTGAGCAATTTGGCAACCAATATCCTAGCCGAAATTATCTTGTAAAAGGGTTAATCATTCAGGTTCCAGATAACTATGATCCTGAAACACGTACTTACAAGGGAATTTGGAGTGGCTCATTTAAACCCGCGTACACGAATAACCCTGCATGGGTATTGTATAGCCTACTTACCAACGAACGCTTTGGTCTTGGGAAGCGCCTGAAAATTTCGGAAGTTGATAAGTTTGCTCTCTATATGATTGGGCAGTATTGCGATCAATTAGTACCGAATGGGTTTGGTGATAAAGAGCCACGAATGACGTGCAATGCCTATCTTACTGATATTCGTAAAGCCTATGACTATATGAGTGACTTGTGCTCAATGATGCGCATTATGCCTGTGTGGAATGGACAGCAGCTTACTTTTGTTCAAGATAGGCCCAGTGATATCGTCTGGCCATACACGAATGCTAACGTTGTGAATGGGCGATTTAACTATAGCTTTAGTCCACTAAAAGCTAGGCACACTATCATTGAGGTTCGATTCATTGATCCTGAAAATGGTTGGAAAACGAGTATTGAACAAGTTTCCGATGACGCTTTGATAGCTCAATTTGGTCCCAATGTACTTAGAGTCGATGCCTTTGGCTGCACTAGTCGAGGGCAAGCTCGACGTCATGGGCTGTGGATCCTGCTCACTGAAAAATTAGAAACTCAAACGGTTGAATTCGATGTAGGCGCAGAAGGGTTAAGGCATACACCCGGTGACATTATTGAAGTCATGGACAATGACTGGGTTGGTGAGCAGATTGGTGGCCGCTTATTGCAGGTCGATACTGTGCAAAAAATATTAACCCTTGACCGTGATATTGAACCGCCTAAAACGGGGATCGCTATGATCTCAGTAATCAACGGCGCCGGAAAACCAGAGCGAGTAAAGGCGGTCAGCTATCCATCAAGTAATCAGGTTAAGGTTGAATCTCTTCCAAGTGGAGTAAGGCATGGAACTGTCTGGGCGTTAGGACAATCCGCACTAGTAAGGAGACTGTTCAGAGCAATAACAATCACGGATAAAGGCGATGGCAGCTACGGTGTTATTGCAGTTCAGCATGTACCAGAAAAGGAATCTATCGTTGATCAGGGCGTCACGTTCGAGCCTTTACCCGACACCCCGCTAGGCGGTTATATTCCACCGGTAGAAAACTTATCTGTTGAGGTGAGCCCTGATAATGATAGTTGGCAAGTGGAAGCAAACTGGACGACAACAACGGCAGTTCGTGGTGTTGATTTCATTCTAAAACTAACTCAAGCTGGTCGTATTGTCGGTACCGCTAAAACACAAGAAAATCGATATAGAATTGGCAATTTACCGCAAGGTAACTATTTATTGTCAGTATCTCCACAAAATAAAGACGGGCAAAAGGGTGACCAGTCAACGGTATCATTTGACATTAACCCACCGCCACCACCGTCACATATTGAAGTAACTCCGGGGTTCTTTAGTTTAGGGGTGATCCCGTATGTTGGTGGGCAGAATGCTTTACGTCTGCAGTATGAATTTTGGTTCTCGGTTAAGCGTATAGCCAATATTAATGATGTTGAGCAACTGGCTGAATACTTGGGTAATGGCACCATGTGGGTTATTCAGGGACGTAATCTGAAAGCGGGCCAAATTTATTACGTGTATGTCAGAAGCGTTAACCCTGTTGGTAAATCGCAATTCGTTGAGGCGAGCGGTGCACCGGAAACCAAAACAGATGAAATCATTGATATGCTAGATAATGAATTCATGACAACTGAGGCAGGAAAACAATTAGACAAAAAGCTTGAATGGTTAAATGAAGCCGCATTAATCAATAGTGCAGCAATGTATGAGTTACAGCAGGATTTATTTACTAAACACGGACAATCGCAAGCTCAAATCAAAGAGCTATGGCGTGTATACGCAGACAGCGAGCAAGCTTGGGCAGAGAAGTACACGACAGTTAATGCATCTATTAATGGCGTACAAACGGAGGTCAAGAAGCTAGATCAAGCCATCGCGAAGTTAGATAGTGCATTTTCTCAATCAATCACCGAAGTTACTGCGTCAATTAATAAGATAGATAAGTCACTTGGAGAAACAAATCAATCAGTAGCAGAAATTGAAGCTGGCGTAGTCAAGCAAGATAAAGCGATTGCTGAATTAAATAAGTCATTCGCTGAGTCTCAAGCGCAGGTGCAAGTTAAATTCGGCAAGCAAGAGGCTTTGATTAATACAAAGATGCAAGCTGAATTCGAACAGGGAGCAGGCTATGCGATGCACAGTACGAATATCACGATTGTAGTCGATGGTAAGAAATACAATGCTGCAGGCATGGTGATTAGCGCTGAACTGAAAAACGGTAAAGTCGAGTCATTCATCGGTTTCAATGCGAATAACTTTGCTTTCTATAATCCGAGCAGCGGAAAAATGGAAGCATTCGTGTATATGAAGAACGGTCAGATGTTCGTGAAAGATGCATTCATTGAGAAGGCGTATATTCAAGAAATCATTGTCGGTACTGATATGCGCTCTAAGAACTACTCGCAAGGGAAGGCTGGAGTTAGGTTGGACATGGTCAACGGAACATTTGAAATGAATTCAAATGGAGCAGGTAGTCGAATGAATTTAGATGGAACGGGGCTTCGGTTATACGATGAGAAAGGACAAATTCGTATTGAAATTGCACTTGTATAAACAGCGGGGGATTAATGAGTACGCCAGTTTTCAATGTTTATCATGACTCGGGTGTGATTGATAATATCATCGATTCATTCTGTTATGTTATTCACTCCCAACGAGTTGATTTCAAAAATAACAGCTTCACATTTGATACAAAATACTTAGCAGGTGGCGAGCGGATTATTGCGGTCGCTAGCACAACACCGCGAGGCATGGGGTCAGTGACATACAGTAATGTGACAAATGTTCGCGTGACTGGAAACACGGTGTCATGGACATATGTTTCTGGACGAGGGGCGGGTAGCTCAACTATTCCAGTGATCACTATTTTTAAGTTGGTAGGTAAAAAATGAGAGCAAAAATTGCGATTAACGGCGCAGAGCTTGGGCTGCTCTCATCTAATACATATGTGCTAGAGAAAATCATCAACATGCTGGAAGAAGGCACCGTAAACGATCCGAGATACCCCACATTACGTTATTACACATATAACGCGCTATATCCTGACATTTGGGATAGCTATATCTTTTTTCATAGAAGCATAAGATACAAATGGGGCGGTGAAAATACGTCGGGTGGTGCTATTGCTTATCCGATGCCAGACGGAAAATCAAAGTTTTATTTTATGTGCTCTGATTACAACAACATCTATGTTTACAGACCTATAGTAGATGGTGACAGAGACTTAAAAACAAAGGTAAATATTTTCAATGAGGACGGAAAACTATTTTATTCTGCGTCTAAGTTACCATTGCGAATAAAGGATGTTATCACTGGACTATCTTATGACGGGCTTCTTAATGATAAAAAATTACCTTATGTCTCTGGTCATTCTGGATGCATGGTCATGTCTCAAGTGACAGATGTATGGGAATTAGATTTTTTTAGCCTTGGTTTGGGATATGCAATATCTAATGATGGGGTAATAACAAGAGCTTACTTCCCATCTCAATTTGGGGGCGGAGAGTCATATTCTAATGACCAAGGGTGTATTGTTGCTTATGCCCCGGATGCTCTACCGCGCTGGAAATAGAATCAAAGTAAGAAAATATGCCGCTTAACTGCGGTTTTTTTGCGTCCAAATTTTGGAGTTAAAAAATGATTTATCAAACAGGCACAATCACAACCATAGCGGGACAAACAAAGATAAAAGGTACCGGAACGCGCTGGAAAGATAACTTAGCTGGCATATCAGAAGGCTGTCCAATCTCTTATCTCATCAATAACGTTGTTTACATGAACACAGTGTTATCCGTGAACTCAGATACAGAGATTAACCTCACTTATCCTGTGCCAGTAGCAGCCGCAGCAGCGAAATATCAGATTGCAACATTCGTGTTGGATAGCATGAGCGATGGCGTTCGCAAGATGCTTGCGAATCAGCAGTATATCCAGTATTTCCTCCGCAACATGGACACATGGATGACGCAGGATGGCATTGTTGAAATTAAAATGCCAACAGGGGAAACGGTAAAACTCGAAAGCATCATTGCGCTGAAAAAGCTGATTGATGGAAAGTTTGATAAAAAAGGCGGGAATATATCCGGGGCTATTGATGTTGGTGGAAATATCACATCAAAAAATGATGTAATTCAAGTTACAAATGAAAGAACAGGAAACAACATCCAGTTAGATACAACGGTACCTGGAACCGCAAGATTAAATACGCAGAGAAAGGGCGGGGCTTGGAAAAATCATGTAATACCTGATGCCAGCGGAACGCTAATGCAGGTTGGGGATTGCGGCTTAGGTGATGTCGCAGCAAAATATCCGACTGGTTTTGATCTTGATAATGCCTTAGCTACAGGGTCTTGGGATCCAGGAGGGTCATTAAACGTAAATGGAGCACCATTTGGATGTCAGTACGCCCCTACTTTTACAGTCTCTAGAAATACAGCAGAAAAATTTCAATTAGCAGCATGGCAAAAAGATTTTTTCTTCAGATATTTTAGGGCAGGAGCTTTCCAAAGTTGGGGGGTTGTTTATTCAACACTAAATACTATAAAAGATGCAAACGGAAATATAAAAGCAGCTTCTCCAGTCATTAAAGTTTATTCAGACCATGTCGAACTAAACGATGAATCTGAAGGCGTAGAACTAGAAAAACTCGGTACCGGTCGCTATAAACTCAAAGGCACTCTCGGCATGAACTCTGACGCAAGTTGGGGCGGGATTCATGGCGGTTTAGTAGTACCGAATGGGATTAACAACCTACCGCTTGTGTGGGCTGATTTTGACGTACTACCAGACGGTGACATCATCATTGAAACCCGCTATAGAAAGCACACACTTCATCCGCGACTCGAAGCGCAGCGCCTAATGACTTATCCAGAGTTTCTCGATGAGAATAACGTTGAGCGCGAAGACTATGACTATTGCGATATTCCAAATGGTCACTGGATTGATGTTCGTGTGAATATGCCAAGTGATTCTATCTACAATCAGAAGCTAGCTGAAGCAGAGCGACTAGCGAAAATTGAAGCTGAACGGGTAGCGCGAGAAGAAGCTGAAAAAGTTGCGAGTGAGGAGGCGGAGAGATTAGAGGAAGAACCCAAACAAGAACAAGCAAGCAAACTAGAAGAGTAATAACTAAGGTGCGCCAGCTCGAGTGGTTGGCGCAATCTGATCATTTATCGAAATATTCCACCTCTTCAGTTTCTTTCATTTCAGGCATCCAGTCTCCATCATTCCAGATTTCTTCCAGCGTTTCTTCAATGTAGGTTTTCTTTTCGTTCTTTCCAAGACCATCAATAGACACATTCGCTTGAGATCCCCAGTTGATATCGATGTTTAAATCGGGGTATTTAGAGCTCAATCTTTTTGTGATCTCATTTCTCAATGCGTCGAAAGTCCCCATGGGTAACTTGCCTTTCATACTTGCAGCGAAGCGAACTTTAATTGTAACCATCTCACATCCTCCTTACATAAAACACTGTATATAAAAACAGTTAAATAATAACTGTGATTATATACAGTAAAATATTAGTAGAGGTCAAGAAATAAGGTGAAATTTATCTTATGGCTAAGAAAATGACTTCCCCAAAACCATTTAAAGAATATCGTCAAATCAAGAGGTTAAATGATAGTTGAAAATGACATAAAACCAAGGGTTAATGCCATTTAAATAATTATGAATCAATAAGTTAAGTTATTATTAAGCGCATGAATAAAAT